>JAITEW010000053.1 GCA_031281855.1 Treponema sp. | reverse complement strand
GCCTAATGTCTCAGTTGTAGGCGACGTTTTGCCAGCCCGAATAAGGGCTTTGCGAAAAGCAAAGACCAGGGCTGCAAAATGGGGGTGGAGTAAGGCGTAGGAAGGGGGAGGGAGTAATTACAATGACTTATTTACTCTATTAAGCTTAATTTTCGAAAATATAATACAACAAAAACAGATATCGATAAAAAAGTAAAACAAATTTTCGAAAAAATCCTTGACAAAATCCTACGGTAGTGGTACTCTAAACCAACTGGAGAGTTATCATGGATATTGGATGGGCTCAAGCGGATATAACACCGTTGCCTGGGGATGCGAAAAAAGTCTCTCTCTTCGGGCAGCTTACCGAAAGAATTACCAGCGAAGTAAGGGATCGCATTCACGCGGTTGTTCTGGTGCTGGATGACGGCAAATCCATGCCGTCGGTTCTGGTTTCAGCGGACCTTTTGGGCTTAAGCCCTGTTATACTCAACGCCGTGAGGGCGGAACTCAAAAAACTCGTCCCGGAAATTCCTCCCGAAGCTGTTACAATCTGGGCCACTCATATTCATACAGCGCCGGCTTTCGAGTTCAACAGCACCTGGGGAAAGCGGATGCACTTTCAGAATACCGATCCCGATGTGCTCAAGCCCGCCGCTTTTACCGCTTTCCTGGCGAAAAAGATAGGCGCCGCTGCTGCCGAGGCTTGGAAAACGAAGAAAAGAGGCGGCATCGCCCTAAAAACCGGAAGGATAGCCGTTCCCCAGTGCAGAAGAATTCAGTTCAAAGACGGGACGGCCGCTATGTACGGGAACTCAAACAGCCCTGCTTTTCTCAGGGTAGAGGGCGCCGCTGATAATGGGGCCGAATATCTTGTTACCTACGACGAGTCCGGAAAGATAACCGGAACGGCTATAAATCTGTGCTGCCCTGCCCAGATTCTCGAACACCAGAGCTATATTACCGCCGATTTATGGGGCGAGGTGCGGAAACAGTTGAATGAGGTTCCCTATATATTGCCAATCTGCGGCGCATCAGGAGATCTCACTATGCGGGACCTGGTGCGCCGGGACAGGACCGAACCAAGCACCCGTTCTGAGGAAGGCCTTATAGACATTGCTTCACGCGTTGTAAGGGAATCGCGGTATTATCTTTCTGCCATAAAAAAGGAAGATATCAGGTACGATATTCCTTACTCGAAAATAAAACGTGATATCGAACTGCCTTTGAGGACGGTAACCGAAGAGGAATATATCGAAGCAAAGCGCGATCTTGATGCGTTTGAGAAAGAGTACGAGCGGAACGGCCTTGCAAAAAGCTCTCCTGATACTCAGCCCCTTCGGGAACAGGACCGTATGGGCTACATGCATATTGCCGGGACAGTGGAACGCTGGGAACTGCAGAAAAAAAGCCGATCGTATCCAATGGAGCTGCATGTTGTCCGCATTGGAGAGGCTGTTCTTGCTACTAATTCTTTCGAACTGTATCAGGAATTCGGCAACCAGATTAAAGCTCTGAGCCCGGCGCCGTATACTTTTATTGCCCAGCTTGCTAATGATTACCAAGGTTATCTGTGCAATGAAGTGGCCAAAGCGGGAGGCAGTTACAGCTCCAATGTTGAAAACGGCTTTATCGGCCCTGAAGGCGGGGATTGTCTCGTAGCGAAAACCCTTGACGCTATAGTATCGGTTTATAAATAAGGAGGAATTATGCCGGCAGTTACGGTTGATATTACCAAAAAAAACGGTCCCATTAAACCTGTAAACGGTATTGACAACGGACCGGTCTGCTTCGGGTCCCTGGTAGACAGTTCCCGGTATTACAAAGAAGCGGCTTTCCCTTATTGCCGGCTTCACGATACCAACTATCCCCACCCCAGGGAAGTGGATATTCCTCATATTTTCCGGGACTTCAACGCCGATCCTGATGATCCAAAAAATTACGACTTCAGAGCCACGGATGTTTATCTTAATGAAATACTGGCGGTTGGTTCGAAGATCATCTACCGGCTGGGCGTTTCCATCGAGCACCCCGGAATCAAGTACTTTGTAGACCCCCCGGGGGACTTCGATAAATGGGCCCGGATCTGTCTGAACATCGCACGGCACTACAATGAAGGCTGGGCAGACGGCTTCCGCATGGGCATAGATCTATGGGAAGTGTGGAACGAGCCGGACGGCCAGCACCCGGACCGGAAACTGGACCCCATGTGGTCAGGGACGCCTGAACAGTATTACGAGCTTTACGCGATTACCTCGAAACTTTTCAAGAAAAAAATGCCTGGCGTGAAAATAGGAGGATATGCCGCCTGCGGCCTTCTGAACGAGAAACTCTACAGTTACTTTATTAACTTCCTTGAATATATAACGAAAGAAAACGCGCCTCTTGATTTCTATTCATGGCATTGCTACACCTCGAATATAGGGGATCTCGTTAGGAATGCTCAGCTTGCCCGGGAAGGCCTGGACAAGTACGGCTATAAAGACGCCATCACTATCTGCGACGAGTGGAATTATACTGCAGGCTTTATCGGTATTGGGGGTAACAAAAATATATTCGACAAATGGGACGGCGCCCGGAACCGTTATGAGTTTTTTACCCAGTGTTCCAATGAAGCCGGCGCGGCTTTCACCGCTGCGGCTATGATCGCCATGCTGGATATGCCTCTGGATATAGCAACGCTCTACACCGGAGATCCCACTAATTATTACGCCACTATATTCGATCATTTCGGACGGCCTACCAAACAGTTCAGGGCTTACGACGCTTTTAACCGGTTGAAACAGGAAGGGGGGCGCCTCTTCGCTGTTTCAGAAGAAGAAGGGATCCGCGCTGCGGCCGCAGGAACGGAAAAAGGATTCGGCATCTTGATCGCCAACTATAATTCATCATCGCCTGTGACTGAACTGAAGCTTAAAGGCCTTGATAACGACGCGTCATGGAAGTACGAGGTATGGACGCTGGACCGCTGGCACGATCTTGAAAAGACCGTAGAACGCACCCTTAAAACCGGTGAACTGCCGAAAGAAATCTACCCCCATCGGGACACGGTGGAGTTTATCAAACTGACTAAAGTGTAAAATGACGGTAGAAAATTCTGAACCGAGGATAATCATGAAACCAAAAACCGGATTTGTATGTTTCGGGGAAATAAATACGCCCTATGAACGGCTTGAGCTTTTGCATAAAGATGCCTTGAAATCATTGAACAACTTAAATGCAGAAATATATGACGCAGGGATCGTTATTGACGATCCGGAGTATAAAACTGCTGATGCCGCTATTGAAAAGCTGCGGGGCTTTGACATGAGCAGCCTTATAATCTGCGCCGCCGGTTGGGTACCGACACATGCCGTCATCCGTGTTACTGATGTATTCCGGCACACGCCTATGCTTCTTTGGGGTCTCTGCGGCTGGAAAGAAGGGAGCCGTATTATTACAACAGCGCCCCAGGCGGCTACCACCGCCATACGGCCGGCTTTCGAATCCCTGGGTTACAAATTCAAATTTGTCTACAATGTTATCGGGGAGAAAGAGCCGTTCAATGAAATCGCATCCTTCATCGGGGCTTCGCATGCGGCCAAAATGCTCCGCAGCGCCCGTGTAGGCACCATGGGTTACCGGGACATGCTGCTCTACGGAACTCAGTATGAAGGGAATTCCATGCGGGCCCAAATCGGCGTAGAAGTAGAGCCCTTCGAAATGCTTGAAATGGTACAGAACGTTGAAAAGCTCGACAGGAAGGCCGTTGAAGAAGGCGTTGCTTTTGTTAAAAATAACTGGGTTATTGAAAAAGAGTGCAATGATAGTATCATAGAAACCGGTGTGAAGTACGCCCTGGCTGTAGGTAAAAAGATCAAAGAACGCGGCTGGGAAGCGGTTACCCTTATTGATGTGGACGGCATGAAAAAACTCCTGGGCTTCCCGCCGGCTATGGTGTTTATGCTCCTTGAACATTATTACGGCGTCCAGGTGATCCCTGAGAACGATATTATGGGAGCAGTCACCCAGCTCATGCTGGCATATACCACAGGACAGCAGATACCGTATCTTGAATATTACGAATTTTTTACCGACAGCGTGCTTATTGGCGTTCCGGATTTTATCCCCCAGGCGGTTACTGACGGAAAAGTGACGGTACTCCCCACGGCCTTCGGACTTCTGTCGGCGTCGTTGTTAAATATCTCAAAGGTGAAAACCGGTCCTGTAACCTGCGCCAGGCTCGTCTATAAAAACGGCGGATACTACATGCATATCTACCGGGGCACAGCAGGGAAGCCCCCTGAGTGGAATGAGTTCGGCTGGGCCCCCCCGGCGCCTCAGCTTCCCAGTCTTAGAGTGAAGCTTGAAAGCTGTTCGGTAAAAGAATTTTCTCAAAAAGTTTCGTCCCAGCATGTGCTTTTATGCTACGGCGATCATACCGAAACCCTGAAAGATCTCTGCGGTATTCTGGGCATTACTATCCTCTGACGCCGCGTTTGCGGAAAGAAAGGTTCTATGGCATACATTGGCATTGATCTGGGAAGCACAAATATCAAAGGAGCTTTATTCGGCGGCGAAACCCTGACCCGCCTTTCCTTTTGTTCGCAGCCTGTCGTTTACACCCGCAGGGGCAAAGAGGTGGAATTTGATGCCGACGCGGTGGTACAGACGGTACTGGAAATACTGCGGAAACTCGGCCGTTCTGCGGAAGGCGCCGGAGTTTCCATCAGGCAGATAGCCCTTACCGGACAGGCGGAGTCTCTTGTTTTGCTTGGGAAAAACGGCAGACCCCTTCGTCCCGCCCTTTCCTGGATGGACGAACGCAGCGCCGCGGAATGCCGGGAACTGGCCGGACAGTTCGCGCCGGAACGCTGTTACGATGTAACTGGTCAAAAGGCGGTTATTCCCACATGGCCCGCGACAAAGATACTCTGTCTTTCCCGTACCGAACCGGATGTAACAGCCAGAACAGCGGTCTATATTATGCTCAAGGATTACGTAGCCTACAGGCTTTCCGGAATAATGGCCGCCGATAAGTCCATCGCTACCTTCAGCCTGTATTTTGATATACACCGCGGCTGTTACTGGCAGGACATGCTGGACGCCTGCGGTATCCGGGGAGAACAGCTTCCCCCGCTGGTGGAACCCTGTACTACCCTCGGCACCCTGGATCCCCATTTGGATCTTGGCGGCGTTTTTTCAGGAGCCGCTGTGAATACCGGGACTTTGGATCATTTCGCCGGCATGATCGGTAATGGAAACATCGGTCCCGGAATCGTAAGCGAATCGACAGGCACGGTGCTTGCCATGGCAACAATGGCGAAAATGCCGTTATCCGGCAGGGAAACCGCCGCGCTGCACTACGGCCCTTTTCCCGGAACGATGGTATTTTTACCGGTAGCGGAAAGCGGCGGCGTCTGCCTTGAATGGTTCAAAAACAATTTCCTCCCTGATCTCCCGTTTGATGAACTGGACAAGCGTGTGGACAATTGTATGAAGGAACAAAAGTCCAACAATCTGATTTTTCTGCCTTACCTGGCCGGTGTAAACGCGCCGGATTTTGATACCGGCGCCTGCGGTGTTTTCTTTGGTTTACGGGCGGAAACCGGTGCTATCGACATGGCCCGTTCGGTTATGGAAGGCGTCGCGTTTCTTTTGGACAGAAACCTTGCGGAAATGAAACGAAGCGGCCTGGAATTTACGCATATCATTTCTTCCGGGGGAGCCGCAAAATCCGATGTTTGGTCCCGGATAAAGGCTGATATTTGCGGTCTTGAGGTTCGTATTCCGGCTGAACGGGAAGCCGCCTGTTTCGGGGCTGCGATAATAGCGGCAGTACAGTGCGGCGCTTTTCCTGATTATAAGACCGCTGCCGGGGCCTGCGTGCGGATATCAAAGAGTTTTTTTCCCGAAAATACTCCGCTCTACAGCGCAAAAAAAGCAGGCTTTAATACTCTCTA
>JAITEW010000040.1 GCA_031281855.1 Treponema sp. | reverse complement strand
CTTACTGGCAGCCCAGACGGAAGTCCTGTTCACTACTGAAAACTTAAAAGTAGAGGGGACGAAGCCTATATACTCCCCCTATTACCCTTTCAACCAGATTAGTAGCTACACTTATAAAGAGAAATATAGCGGGAAAAATATCCAGGTTCCCCTTATGCTAAAGCTGGATTTCCACTTGGGCCGGTTCATGCTGCAGCCCGAGGCGGGAATCTATTTGAATATAACCCTCGGAGACTTGGACTATGAATATCAAAGCTCTTACAATGGATCTTACAAGGACCAAAAAGAGTACCGCAATCCCCTCTTCGGGATGATGTTCGGCGGCGCCCTGGGGTTCCGCATCGGAAGGGGCTATATTTTCGCGGATACCCGTTATGCGGTGAACTTTGGGAAAACAGAAATAGAGGGCGAAAAAGTGTGGAAGAAGTCGAACCTGATGGTGAATTTCGGCTATCAGCACTACTTCAAGAGCAAACAGTAGGCCCTTACAGCCTGCAAGCAGGCAGGTGTATCGAAAAGGGTACGCAGGATGAGAACGATAGTTTATCCGGGAGCCGCCGTTTTGGCGGCCCTGGTTTTACTGGGCTGCGCGACAGGCCAACCCCTCATGATTTCCTATCTGGACGACTTGGGATGGGAAAATACCGCCTCGTTTCAGTGCTATCTGTCATCAGGGCTCAGGCTCCAAAGACTGCCTGACGATTCCGCCGCCGCTGTCAGCTTCGACCGGAGAGGGGCGGCGCGGGTCCGGAACGCCAGGTGGACTATAGATCTGCCGGCTTCCCTTGAAGGGCGTATCCTTAGTTACCATGAAAGAGACCAGTACCTCTACGTGGCCTTTGAAGAAGGCGACGCGGTCCTCCCTTTTGGGAGAGACAAGGACGGCCGCTTCAGCCTGATGATCACTGTTGACAGCAAATATCAAAACGGCGCTGAATTTGTGGAATATGAAGGCGTCAGATACAAGCCTGAGTATTTCGGGAAGGCGCCTTATCTCAACGTGGTAATTAACCGCACCCAGAACGACTTGAGGCGTCAGATGCAGGGGCTCCAGGTACGGGCGGCTTCGGAGGCAGAAGAGGCGGCTGCCAGGGCAGGTGAAAAATTTATCAACACCTTGCCCGAAAACGCGGTCATCGCGGTCCTGGGTATAGCCGGGGATGCGGAAACCGCTGTTTTCGTAATGGATGAACTTGAGTACCAACTGGTAGACGCAAACAAATTCAAAATCGTTGACAGGAAATCCCTCGAGGTCATACGTTCTGAGCAGAATTTTCAAGCCTCAGGAAACGTCGGCGATGAATCGGCGGTTTCTATAGGAAACATGCTTGGAGCCGGCATCGTTATTACCGGGGACATAAGCGGCTCAGGAAACAACCGCCGCCTTAACCTCAAGGCTCTGGATGTACAAACCGGCGAGATCGTAGTTACCGCACGGGAACCCTTGTAAAGCCCTTATCTGCCGGTTGTCAAAAAAGGCGTTTATTTATAGAATATCGCTAGTCTTAGTATGATATGGTGATAATAGTGATATAAGGGGAATTTCATGTTGATAACAGCCAACGGAAAACCGGCGGAGATTTCCGGTGAAATAAGCGTCGCAAAGCTCCTTGAGGAAATCAAGGTCGATCAAAGTGAGTATGTAAGCGTCCAGCTTAACGGCGAGATGCTCCTGCGGGCCAATTTCGACACTACGCTGGTCAAAGAAGGCGCCGTTGTCGAGTTCCTTTATTTCATGGGCGGCGGCAGGGGAACGGGAAATGCTGGTCCTCGCTCCTGAATTCTACGATGAGATTATCGCCCACGCCCAAGGGGGGCTTCCTAACGAAGCGTGCGGGCTCTTAGCCGGTGAGACCCGGGGGGAAGAAAGGCTCGTAAAGGGCGTCTACGGCCTTAAAAACACCGATGAAAGCAGCGAACATTTTTCTATGGCCCCTCAGGACCAGTTCAGGGTGATTTCGGAAATACGCAAAAAAGGCTGGGTCCTGCTGGGCAATTTCCACAGCCACCCCTCCACCCCTGCGAGGCCCTCGGCGGAAGATATACGCCTCGCCTTCGACCCTTCACTGAGTTACGTCATCGTGTCCCTTGAGGGCCCGGAACCGGTTTTGAAAAGTTTCCGGATCCTGAAAGGGCTTGCAGAAGAAGAAGCTGTCCGGTAATAATTTAACAACCATCTGACATTCTGGCTGGCGTATGTGACAAATGTCATGTACGCTTTGCCCATCCTTCGTTCTGTGTGGTATACTCAAAACCGTGAAAAAACAGAAAACCTTTGTTTTTGTATGCTCCTCGTGCGGCCGCGAAGAGCCTAAGTGGCTGGGCAGGTGCCCTGAATGCGGGGAATGGAATACCCTGACCGAAACCGCCGTTTCCGGCAGAGGGTCCCCAGGGGGGGGCTCCGGAACCGGCGCCAAAGGGCTGCCCCGGTCTTTCCCGCTCTCATCGGTAGATCCCATTGAAGGGAGCCGCGTATCGTCAGGCATCGCGGAACTGGACCGGGTACTGGGAGGGGGCATTATGAAGCGCTCCGCCATATTGATTGGAGGAGAACCGGGAATAGGCAAATCAACGCTGCTCCTCCAGGCCGCTGCTGCCGCAAAAACCAAGGGCCGCGTCCTCTATGTATCCGGGGAAGAATCGGCAGGCCAGGTCAGAATGAGGGCCGACCGGCTGGGCATCATGTCCGGCTCCGGGGGGGATCGTATCGAAATCTTCTGTTCCGGGGACCTGGAGGAGATCCAGACCATTATTGATGCGGTAAAGCCGGTACTCATCATGGTTGATTCCGCACAGACCCTTTTCAGCGCCGAAGCAGGACTGAGCCCGGGAACCGTCAATCAGTTGAAGTACTGTTCCTGGGAGCTTATCACGTGGGTCAAGGAACACGACGCGGCCCTCTTCCTGGTTGCCCATGTCACCAAGGACGGGGTCATAGCGGGGCCCAAGTCGCTGGAACACATGGTAGATACGGTCCTCTATTTTGAAGGATCTACTGCCGGGGCCGGCGACGGGGACTGCCGTTTTCTCAGAGCTGCGAAAAACCGTTTTGGCTCTGTAGACGAGATTGGGATTTTTACGATGGGAGAAAAAGGGCTCTCTATAGTAGAAGACCCTTCCCTCCTTTTCCTGGTCCGCCGCGAAGGGGCGCTGCCGGCAGGGGTCGCTACTGCCGCTGTATTGGAAGGTTCCCGGACCCTGCTGGTGGAAATTCAGGCTTTGACCGTCCCGGCCAAGGGCGCCATGAGCCGGGTCTTTTCAGACCGCATCGACAGCGCCAGGGTATCCCGTGTTGCGGCGACAATCGAAAAACACCTGGGCTTAAGGCTTTCCGATCAGGACCTTTATATCAACGTAGCCGGCGGAATCCGGATAACCGAAGTCGGGGTCGAATTGGCCCTGGCCTGTGCAATCTACTCGGCCCGGACAGGGCTGCCATTGCCGGCAAAAACCGCCATAGCCGGGGAACTTTCCCTGGCCGGAGAAGTCCGCTCTGTCAGGCGTTTGCCAGGGCGGGTAAAAACCGCCAAAAACCTCGGGTTCAGCGCTTTCCTGGGGCCTGTTCCGGAAGCTGCGGCAGGAGCTGCGGCAGAAAAAGAAGAAGGATATGCCCCTGCAGGAGAAATAAAATCCGCAATAAAAGCGATTTTTTCATAAAAAAACAAAAAAAACTCACAAAAAAATAAATAACACTTGACGGCTTTTGAAAAGTGGGGTATTGTAGATAAGAATAGGATTTGTTTCTTGAGTATTGTTTATGTGGGCGTTTCGCGAATCGGGACGCCGGCTCTAAAAAGTTTAGGGATTCTGTTTCTCTCTTCCGGTTGTTTTTCTCAATCCTTAAGATTTTTATCATTTGCATCCTCTCTCTTTTCGGATTTTCCGGGAAGGATGGAGTCGTCCATGTTGATGGGCGTGAATAAAACGGACGTTTAGTCCGCATCCGCTCAATGCGGGTAAAGGAATTCTCTCAATGGCCAAGAAATTGTATGTCGGTAATCTCTCTTACAACACCACCGAAGACGGCCTTCGCAACCTGTTTGGCAGCTATGGCACCGTAGCTTCTGCCAAAATCATTTTTGACCGTGAAACCGGTAATTCCAAGGGTTTCGGGTTTATCGAGATGAGCACTGACGAAGAAGCAGCCAAAGCTATTGCCGAAACTAACGGTCACGAATTTGAAGGCCGCCAGCTCCGGGTAAATGAAGCGATGGACAAACCCCGCCGGGATCGCCCATCAGGCGGTGGATACGGAAGCAACTGGTAATCCTGATTGCCGAAACCGTTCCGGAAAATAACGCCGGAACGGTTTGCTTTTCCCTGAAAGGAGCCGGAGTCCGGCTTCTTCACACGTTCTTATTTTCTCTTAATCGGAAAGCGCAGTGTTCCTGAGTTTACTTTAATTTACCCAGGGAAAGGAGAGTTCCCATAAGGGTAGTAAGGATGTTTATATCCATTACCCCAGAGGCATCCTCGAGAGTTTCTCTGATGTCTTCCCAGTCCAGGGAATTCAGGGCTTCAAGATCGTCCTGTTCCTGAAGGAAAAAAGACGCAGCAGCGCCTATGCGGTCCAGGGAACAGCCCCGATCCAGGATACGGCAAAAAAGATCCGCCCCGGCGTCTCTGCCGAGAACCGGCGCAACAAGGGACGCAAAATCATCCTTTGTACGGGCTATGGTTTCTCTATCCGGCATTTCACCGGGTCTAAGGGCTCCTCCCATCCGGTCCAGACAGGCGCGGAAACGATCGATAGGGCGCATATCTTAATTATACGAAGGGCGCCAAAGTTGTTCCACCAGGACAAAACCCTATCCGCCGCAGCGCAGCAGCTCAAGCATCTGATCTTCGGAAAGTGATTCCAGCATTCTGCCGCGGAATTCGCTCTTTCCCAGAATCTCCACAGCGGCGGCAAGAAAATCGTAATATTCCAGCGCCGGTTCCCCGGGGGACACGGTGAGGATAAAAATGCGGACATTGCCCCCGCCGGGAGAACCAAAATCAATGCCTTCCCGTTTTATCCCAAGAGCCGCTGCAGCTTCCGCCGCTCCTGTGGTCATAGCCCGCGGCAGGGCGACGCCGTTAGGCATACCGGTGCTCAGGACTTTCTCCCGCTCCAGTACATCGCGGATCACCCTGTCCCGGTCAATAAGCTTTCCCTGCACCGCCAGCATATCCACCAGCTCGCCGATGATTTCCTCCTTGGTTTCAGCCTGGAGGTTCAGGGAAATACAACCGCCATGGATCAAAGAAAATACTTCATCCTTGTATACAGGGGATTTAAAACGGGACATGCCGGAAGAAACCTCAGGGATTATCCTTTTGGTATTCATTAATTGCGGCGCTTATAACCGCGGCGGTTTCCGGTTTAACTCCGCTCCGGGCAGGCGCCTGCGGGGCGGCGTTTACATCCTTGTCCAGGCCCATCCGGTGGATGAACTTTCCTGTCAGGTTAACGCAGAGGATCATGATCCAGAGAAAAACAAACACCACCGCCATTCCGAGAACAGTGAGAATAGCGCTTTGTTCAAGCATTTGAGTTATAGTCATACAACACTCCTATGGTCTTAAAATCTAAGGTCGTTTTCCTAAAACTGAAGTTTTGGGAAAGCCCTCTCTTCTTAGAGAATTCGGGTACAAAAAAACCGAAGGTATTCGGGCTTGTCCGTAAACTGAAGGTTCCGGACAACGCTATAAGACCGGAGGAGCCCGCCCGCCCAGAAACAGGGAGGTTATCAGAGTATGAAAAAACGAGATTTTATCGTGGATACAGCACGCATATTTTTGAATAACCAGCCGGAAAAGAGACTGCAGAAAAAGAGCTGCTATCAGAATTGAAATGAACTGCCGCCATAATTTGCTGTTCTGAGTTTTCTGCTGAACCGGAACCTGGTTAAGCAGGATACAGGACTCTGAAATAGTCAGAAGCAAATCCCCCTCAGGGGCGTTCTCAAGCTGCCGGATATGCCTGAAAAATTCCCCTCCTGAAATCAATACGAAGAGGACTAAAACGAGAAGGCCGGCTATTGGTATCCGCCTGAGCATATCCATATTGAAAATATAACAAATTTTTCTGAATCAGGTCAATTACGCGCATTCCCCGCATCTCCTCTAAACTTGACCCGCACTTTAACTTTGACAGTCCTGGGGCGAGGAAAACCCCGGGAAAAACGCTTGTAGAGCCCGCCTGCGCTATGAAAGACTTGACGCTTGCGTCAAGTCTTCCGATACGCTCCGGCGGAGAATTCCAAATGTTTTTCCCGGAATTTTCCCCGCCCCAGGCTTTCACGAAAAAATGCAGGCCAAATTTAGCCTCCCTGGATGAAGTTACCTGCGCTGCAAATAAATGTGTCTATCAGGCCGGGAGGAGGGCCCCCCAGGCAGGCTTACGGCGTCATACCCGTAAAGGTGACGCCGGGGCGTCCGTAAAAGAAGGCGACGACCGTCTGGCCTGCCTGGGGGGCCTCCTCCCGACCTGGTAAGAAGGTTTTTTTACAGAGCAGGTTTTAGAGCCCCTTTGGGGGGCCCAGGATTTCCGACAACACTACCCCGCGTTTTAGGGGCGCAAGATAATCCAGGTTATAGGGAAATCCCCTGGTTTGTTCCGGTTTTACACGAAGCGCCCCAGGGGAGGTTGTCTTTTGGCGAGAAGGGCTCTCTTCCTGCAGCGCAGGCTGGGAAGCAGGTACGACTGGGGGAAACGCCGGTACAGGGGGCGGGACGACTGGCGCCTTTTCCGCAGGTACAACCGGGAAAAGCCCCTGTTTAGGACCCTGCGGAAAAGGTATTCTTTCATCATCTTCTTCTTCCTCTTCGTCATCATCCTCATAACCGGCGCCCGAAACCGGGCTGACCGGCGCATTATCCTGTTTCCGCAAGTTACCTATGATCCTGAAGATAAAGATAGCGATAGGTACAAGAATAATAATGTAGTTAAAAAGGTTGTCGAACATACAGGGCCGTTATTTGGCCGGATCGCTTCCGGCGGAACCGATAGAGGATCTCATATCCGTATCGGCCTGGATGTTCTTGAGACGGTAATAGTCCATAACTCCCAGATGGCCGCTTTTGAAGGCTTCCGCGATAGCCAGGGGGATTTCCGCCTCTGCAAGGACTACCTTGGCCCGGTTTTCCTGGACCAGAGCGATCATCTCCTGTTCCTGTGCCTGCGCTGCGGCGCGGCGCTTTTCTGCCTCAGCCTGGAAACGGCGCTTGTCCGCCTCGGCCTGGTCGGCCTGGAGCTTGGCGCCTACGTTCTGGCCCACGTCGATGTCGGCGATATCTATGGAAAGGATCTCAAAGGCGGTCCCGGCGTCCAGGCCTTTTGCCAGAACCCGCTTGGAAATGGTGTCCGGGTTTTCCAGCACTGCCTTGTAGGATTCCGAAGAGCCGATGGTAGTAACAATCCCCTCCCCTACACGGGCGATGATAGTTTCCTCAGTTGCGCCGCCTACGAGCCGCTCTATGTTGGCCCGTACCGTCACCCGGGCTTTAACGCAGAGCTGGATGCCGTCTTTGGCCACAGCGTCAATGGTATGCTTGCCTTTGGCAGAATCCGGGCAGTCGATGACCTTGGGGTTAACGCTGGTTCTGACCGCTTCCAGCACGTCCCGGCCTGCCAGGTCTATGGCTGCGGCCCGCTGGAACGGCAGGGGAATATCGGCCTTGTTAGCCGCCACCAGGGCGCGGCTTACCTTCAGCACATCCCCTCTGGCAAGAAAATGGGTTTCCAGCATATCCGGGGCAACGTCTATCCCGGCCTTGGAAAGCAT
>JAITEW010000363.1 GCA_031281855.1 Treponema sp. | reverse complement strand
GTTAGAATTCTTATTATGAGGTAACAACCCCTGGGCTTAGATTTTATTCACCTTCAAAACATGAACCCCGTGACATATTTTGAAAAAACGTCCGAAAACAGCCCAAAAATATCACTTTTTGGTAGTTTTTACTATTCATCCGTATAGCATTTTTGTCATATTTCGAACTGAGAAACCATTTCCCGGCGCTTGCCGAATGGCATCCTTTGTAATTATCTTATGATTATATGGATTACGAAAAGTTAACTATCAAAGCCCAGGAGGCCCTGAACGAAGCCTCCGGGATCGCCCAGAAAAACGACCATGCCCAGGTAGAGCCTGAGCATATACTTCTGGCTCTGTTGCGCCAGGAAGAGGGCATCGTGGCCCCTATAATTGAGCGCATCGGGGCGGACTCCGCCAAGCTCGGGGAATCGGTGGAAGCCCTGGTCTCGTCGCAGCCCAAGATTTACGGAGAAGCGGCGCAGCTCTACTTTTCCAACGGGGCTTCCAAAATCCTGGCTAAAGCCGAAAACGAAGCCGCGTCTTTGAAGGACGAATTTGTCTCGACAGAGCATATCCTCATCGCCCTCGCCGCCGGGGAAGGAAAGGCTTCCGAAATCTTAAAAAAAGCGGGAGTTACCAAGAACGCCATCCTTGGGGCTCTCAAGCAGGTCCGGGGGAATACGCGGGTAACGGATCAGAACCCTGAGGAAAAGTACCAGGTTCTGGACAAATATTGCCGCGATCTCACCGCCCTAGCCAGGCAGGAAAAGCTGGACCCGGTTATCGGGAGGGACGAGGAAATCCGCCGCTGTATGCAGGTGCTCTCCAGGAGGACCAAGAACAACCCGGTGCTTATCGGCGAACCCGGAGTGGGCAAGACCGCGATAGTCGAAGGGCTGGCCCGGCGTATTGTGGCAGGCGATGTGCCGGAAGGGCTCAAGGGCAAGAAGCTTTTGGCCCTGGACATAGGCGCCCTGGTCGCAGGGGCCAAGTTCCGCGGCGAATTCGAGGAGCGCCTCAAGGCGGTTATCCACGAAGTCCAGGCCGCTGACGGCAAAATCATCCTCTTTATCGACGAGCTCCATACCCTTGTCGGGGCAGGCGCCGCCGAAGGGGCCACTGACGCATCGAACCTCCTCAAACCGGCGCTGGCCCGGGGGGAACTGCGCTGCATAGGCGCCACTACGCTTGACGAATACCGCAAGCACATTGAAAAGGACGCCGCCCTGGAGCGGCGCTTCCAGCAGATCTATACCCCTGAGCCTTCTGTAGAAGACACTATCGCCATACTCCGGGGCCTCCAGGAACGCTACGAGGTTCACCACGGGGTGCGCATCAAAGACGAGGCTCTGGTAGCCGCAGCCGCGCTTTCCAACCGCTACATCACCAGCCGCTTTCTCCCGGACAAAGCCATCGATCTGGTAGACGAAGCGGCCAGCAGGTTAAAAATGGAGCTGGACTCAAGGCCCACGGAACTGGACAAGCTGGAACGGAAACTGTTACAGCTTTCTATCGAGCGGCAGGCTTTGAGCCGTGAAGAGGACAAATCCTCCAGGACGCGCCTGGGGAAGCTGGAAAAAGAAATCGCCGACCTCAGCGCCGAACGGGACGCCATGAAAGCCCGGTGGGAAAAGGAAAAAAAGGACATTCAGAAAATCCGGGAAATAAAGCAGCAAATCGAGGAACTCAAAAAAGAGGAAGCCCGGTACGAGCGGGACGGCAACCTGGCCAAGGCCGCTGAGGTCAAGCACGGCAAAATTCCTGAAGCGGAAAAGAAACTCAAGACCCTTACGGATCAGATGGAAAACAGGAAAGAAGACGGCAAAAGCGCCCCGTCTCTGCTCAGGGAGGAAGTAAGCGAAGAAGACATAGCGCAGGTGGTGTCTACCTGGACAGGCATACCGGTATCCAAGATGCTTTCAGGGGAACTCCAGAAATACCTGGATCTGGAAAAAGTTCTGGAACAGCGGGTAGTGGGGCAGACCGCGGCTGTCGAAGCTGTAGCCGACGCTATCAGGCGGAACAAGGCTGGCCTTTCGGACGCAAGCCGCCCGTTAGGGAGTTTTCTCTTCTTAGGGCCCACAGGTGTCGGCAAGACCGAGCTGGCCAAAACCCTGGCAGATTTCCTCTTTAACGATGAAAAGGCCCTGACCCGCATCGACATGAGCGAGTACGGCGAGAAGCACTCGGTGAGCCGCCTTATCGGCGCGCCTCCGGGCTATGTGGGCTACGAACAAGGGGGGCAGCTTACCGAAGCGGTGCGCCGCAGGCCTTACAGCGTTATCCTCTTTGACGAAATCGAGAAGGCCCATCCTGAAGTGTTTAATGTTTTTCTCCAGATCCTCGATGACGGCCGTCTTACCGACGGTCAGGGCCGTGTGGTGGATTTCAAAAATGTTATCATCATCATGACCAGCAACCTGGGTTCGGATTTAATCCTCGAAGCCAAGGGGCCTGATACTATCAGGGACGCGCTCATGGAGCTTCTTAAAGGAAGCTTCCGTCCTGAATTCCTTAACCGCATTGACGAGACAGTGATCTTCAACCGCCTGGGAGAGAAGGAAATCGCAAAGATCGTGGACATCCAGCTTGTCAGGCTCCAGTCAAGGCTGGCTGAACGGAAGATAGACCTCAAGCTCACGAAAGCCGCCAAGGACGTTCTGGCCCAACGGGGCTACGATCCCCTTTTCGGCGCAAGGCCCCTCAAACGGACCATACAGGCGGACCTGGAAAATCCCCTGGCAAAGGCCATTATTGCCGGGAAAATTAAAGAAGGGGATCTAATCACCGCGGACAGGAACGCTGCCAATGACGGCGAAGCCTTGAGCTTCAAAAAAACCGCCAGGGCTTGAAGCCTTT
>JAITEW010000268.1 GCA_031281855.1 Treponema sp. | reverse complement strand
GACAATTACCCCAAGTACGTACTGTCCCTGGACGAATTCGATATGGGCCGGGAGGGTATCCGGCACCTGAACATACGGGATTTTCTTGGCTCCCCCCAGGGGATCCCCGGGGTTTTGCCCTAACAGGGATCCCTTTCAAGGCTGGCGGATTTCGTCCCGGAAATGAAGGGGGGAGTACCCGGTGTGCTTTTTGAAAGAAACACTGAAATACTGGGCGTTGCTGTATCCGACCATCTCGGCTATTTCGTAGGTTTTAAAATCCGTCTCCTTAAAGAGGGCTACCGCCCGTTCCATCCTGACCTTGGTAAGGTATTTCTGGAAAGATGTATTGATCTTTTTCTTGAACAGAAAACAGAGGTGGGATTGACTTACCCCCGCGGAGGAAGCTACGTCTTCCAGGGACAGGGAATTATTTTGGTAGTTCGTTTCGATATAGTGCAGGGCTTTATGGATGATGGTCTGGTGATGGGAAAGCCGGGTGTTCTCGATCAGTTCAATGATACGGAACGCCAGGGTCCTCAGGCTGTTCAGCGTTTCTTCTATGGTTCCGGCCTGCTGTATTTTTTTATACGCCCTGTCGAAAGCCTCCTGGGCTTCGGCCCTTTCCTCCTTCAGCCAGGAATCCGCCTCGTTGATCATGGCGAAGGCCATGGCGCTGGCGTCCATCTTGATTTTTACCAGGGGGACATCGATCCCCTCAAGGATCTTCTGGTTAAAGCCGGAAAGCTGCTCTTCCGCCAGGGCGGAGTCGGCAAAGCGTATAGCCATGACCAGTTCCCGGGCGATACTGTGGGTCTCCAGAGAAGTTTTACTGCCGTTCAGGTTGAGGTCCTGGATAGAGATGATCCGGCCGCTTCCGAAGATGTGATCGCAGCTTAGGGCTTTTGTGGCTTCCTGGCAGGCGGTCACGATTCCCGAAATACCGGTATGGACGCCGCTCAGGCCCAGGGTAAGGGGTATCTTGTACCGGGAACGGGAACTGTGGATCAGTTCTTCCAGGATCTGGGAAATGGCGGTTGTTTTCCCCCCCTGGTCTTTACCTGTTTCGAGCAGCAGTACGAAACCGGTTTCGTCCAGATCGCAGTGGTAGAGGGAGTAAAAATTCTCAAGTCCGTCCCGTACCAGCTTCAGGATAGAATCTTTAAGGAATTCCTTTCCCAGGGTGTCGCGTTTTTTGATCTCCGGGCAGAGGGGATCCAGCCGGGCCGCCACGCAGAGGAAGGGGCCGTCCCCCAGGGAAATTTCAAGAAAATCGGTCTGCTCCTTCACGGCGGCGGGATCGCGGTAATACCCGGAAAAAAGCCGGGAAAAGAACGCCTGCCGCAAAAGGGGGAGGGAATTCCTGGCCCGGGCGGCAAAGCGGCGTTCGCTTTCGAGTTTTTCCCGGGACTGGTTCAAAGTTTCGATGAACTTATCCATGTCCAGAGGCTTGTCGATGTAGGCGTCCACCGAAAGGCTTATAGCGGTTCTGGCGTATTCGAATTCATCGTGCCCCGAAAGGATAATGGTTCGGGGATGGTAACCCCGGATTTTTAGTTCCTTGAGCATGGAAAGCCCGTCCATGCAGGGCATTAAGATATCGGTAATAACAATATCCGGCTCGAATTCCTCAACCAGCTCAAGCCCCGCGATGCCGTCTTCCGCGGCGCCAACGACCCGGTATTCCAGTTCGTCCCAGGGAATATTCCGTTCCAGGGAACGGCGGATAATATCATCGTCGTCAACGATAATTACGGTGGCAAATTCCCTGACCATTAGTCTTCCTCTCCCTCCCCGCCGGAGAAGGGGACAAGGATGCTTACCGTAGTCCCTTCTTCGGGGATACTCTTTATGGAAAGTCCGTAGGGAACGCCGTAATGGAGGCGCAGCCGCTCGTGGACGTTGCGAAGCCCATACACATCGTCAAGGCCCCGCCAGTCATTGGCGGCGAAAGCGCGGTTAAGGGCGGCCGTTTTCTCTTCCGGCATGCCTATGCCGTTATCTTCCACGTCAATCTTAAGGTTCCCGTCAATTCGTTCTCCCCTGATCCTGAGGCGGAGATCTTCTTCGTGCTTCATGGCGTGGAAGACAGCGTTTTCCAGCAGGGGCTGGAGACTTAGTTTTACTATCTTTGTTTCCCTAAGACTGTTCTCTATGTCAAGGGTGTAAGATATTTTCTTGCTTCGTATCATCTGGATGCCCAGGTAGTATTCCGCGTGGGCAATCTCGTTTTTCAGTTCAATAAGATCCCTGCCCTTGCTCAGGCTTAGGCGGTAGTAGCCGTTGAGGGATCTTATGATCCCGGTCATCTTTTCATACTCCCCCATAAGGCCGAGCTGTTCAATGGAATAGAGGGCGTTGTAAAGAAAGTGGGGCTTTATCTGTTCGTGAAGGATACGGATTTCCAATTCCCTTTTCTTGTCCTGTTCGTCGAGCTTCTCCCGGGCAAGGCGGCGGACCTGGTTCATGAGCCTGGTAATCCCCCGGTTTAGCTCCATGGTTTCCGCGCAGATAACGTCGTCCAGCAGGATATCGTCGCTGCCCGAACTGAGGCCTCCTATTTTGCTGACCCACCTGGTAATGGGATTTGATATGAGCCTTATGACCAGGAGGGAGAGGATCAGGGCAAAGACGATGGCCAGAAGGGAACAAATAAGGGTTATGAAGCGGAGATTACCTACCTGGGTCATCAGATCCTCTTCCGGGAGAATGGCGGCCAGTTTCCAGTCCCCCAGTTTGAGGGATTCCCATATAACCAGCGTCTGCGAGTGATCCTTCGCCCTGAAAGTCAGGCTGCCCGAATCCCGTTTGTCGTTTTCGATGAGCCTCAGGATGTCTTCTCCGGTTCCGTAACGGTTTCCCTTGGGGCTGAAGTGCATGATCGCCTTGCCGTCCAAAAGGGCAAGATAACCGTTCCGGGTAACCTGGGTTTCCCCGAAGATCTGCTGAAAAAACTGGTTTTTGAAATTGAAGAGCAGGAAACTGCGGCTTGGGGAATTTTTATCCCCTATCATTTTGTAAATGCTTGCCGTCCGGTTATCGGTATAGATATTGGGGTAAATGGTATTCCGGTGCAGGTTGTACCACTGGTAGGATTTTGTCCCCTGGTCAATCAGCGGTTCGCCGTTCAGGATCATTGAAAAGGAAAAATCGACGTTGTTGGGAGAATAGTAGGACTGGTAAAAAACCTCTACCGGCATCGAGCCCCGCTGGACGGCGACCAGTACCGATTCCAGAACCGAATAGGAATCGTAATAAAGCTGCTGCAGCCTGTTGAACGCCTTCACGTAGTGTTCCATCCGTTTCAATTCCACGTCTCCCGCGGCGGTGACCAGGACGGCGAAGTCGGAACTTTGCTCAAAAAGCACCATCTGCTCAAAGACCAGGTTGAGGCGGTAGTAAAGATACTGGTTTGTCTGGGAGACCAGCGTCAGAATTGAAGAAGTGGCGTTCTCTTTTACCAGCCTGCGTACCATGACGTTGGTAAGAAAAAGATTGGCCAGTATGCAGAGGATAAACACCGGGAGAAAGAGCCAGAGGAGGATGTTCTTTAAAGATGTCCTGGTAAGGTAATCCCTGATCTTTTTCCGGATCAGGGCCAAAATACCCCATTCCATCTTATGGCCGGACATTTTACCAATTTTCGCACAAAGTCCGGGTCTGTTCAAGACGTGGACACAAATATCGGGCGGATATAGGCGGCATTTGTTTTGCAAGACTGAAGAAAGGCCCCCAGG
>JAITEW010000248.1 GCA_031281855.1 Treponema sp. | reverse complement strand
AAGTTTCAGATTTGATTGTGCAGATGAAAGGACCGCACTGCCGATTCTTTCAAGGTGAGCGGCAGGTTTTCACATCAGATGACGAATTACTGTCTGCTTGCCGGGTTGAAATTGGACGTTTTGAATATGAGCGGGATTCAATGTTTGAGAATTCTAACAGAAACAGCTCTTCTCCAATGAATTCGGCTCTTCCCCCGAGGATTCCCGCTGTTCCACCAACAAGATCGGTCAATCCTTCGATGCCTTGGCCCAATCCTTTCACACATTTCGGGAATATCAGTGGTTCTATTGGTGTTGATTCAATTGAGAAGTTTGGGATTGTGGGTGATGGCACTTCGATCTCACATTCACCCCGTGCACTGCCGATATACAAGGATTTTAGACAATGCGGCCTTGGTGGAACTGGTAGACACGCCAGCTTGAGGTGCTGGTGCCGAGAGGCATGGAAGTTCAAGTCTTCTAGGCCGCAATTGCTTACAGGATAAAGAGTTAGCTTACCGGACAAGAAGTGTCGTTTTTTCACCATATCCCGCTTTTATGTCGCAGAACTGAATCCAGTTGCTCAATAAAGTACGATTTTGTCCTTTCCAGGATCTCACGGGTTTTTAGGCCCGGGTTCCGGCGTTTTATATCCGCTGCGGCAGGAAGCAGGGTGGCCAGGATGGCCGGGCCTTCTCCGTCAAGGGCTCCGGGATAGGCGGCGTCTTTTTCAGGAACCGGGAGCAGGCGGATACGGTCGCGGTATTGGGCCAAAAAATCCGCAGCCTTCATTGATGCAGGGCCCGGGGCAAAGAGGCTGAGGTTCCCTGGCGCAGGAAGCTGTGTTTCCGCGGTTCTCGCAGGGACCAGGATAGGCGCGCCCAGGCCGGCTGCAGGGAGTATCGCAGCCTGCATGGAACGGCTTTTTGCTTCCAGGTTTTCACGGTAAAATTTCAGGGACTTGGTTTCGTAGTACCAGGACCCGGCGTTCCCGGTTTTTTTCTCCAACGGGCTCCTGTAGAGAAAGGCCGAAAAAAGGGCTTCCAGCGGCGCAAGGCGGTTCTGCTGTATTTCAAAATAAGGATGAATATAGGTCCCCCGGGCATAGCTCGCTCCAAGGGGATAAGAGAAATCAGCGCCGTAGAGTTCGATGGTCTTAGCCCCAAGCTTTTCAGCCAGCGAAAGGGCGGCATAGGTAACGTTGGCGCCTGATGTGTCCACTTCGGGCAGGCTGCGCCAGGACCGGGAGATGTACCTGCTCAGGGGATGGCCGCCTGAGAAGAAGCGGGGAGAACAGGAGCGGGACGCGATGACAGGGGGGCTTGCGATATCCAGAAACAGGAGGACTTCTCCGGGAAGCCCTCCCATAAAGTGATAGCAGCTAATGTGCTGGCAGTCGATGGAAACCACAGCGTCAGGCGTAATGCCCCCGGCCAGAAGGGCAGGCAAGGCAGTGTCGGCGGCTATAAGGAAGCGGCTGCCGCGTTTTTCCCGAATCACCGGGATCTGGACGTTAAGGGAAGGGCCCGCCGCGGCTATAGCGGCCCGGCGTACCGGCTGCAGAGGCCCCTCGTTTTTCTCAGCTTGTTCAAGGTTTCTGATGATGTTAGAAAACCAGCGGGTGCCGAAATAGGCCTGAACCGAATAATCGGCAGTGATCCTTTCCACAGCAGACTCCACAGCCGCCGCCGCGCCTGCGAACGAAGCGGCATCGGAAGCCGTGCGGGCCCGCAAGGGCAGGGTCCTGATACCCCCTGCAAGGACCGGCTGGTATATGCCCAGGATGTATTCCTCTATAGCAGGGCCCCTGGGGCAGGCCAGCAGATGGAACCGGGGGTCCCGGAAGATCCGTATATAATCCTTTGAGCAGAGCAGTTCCGCAAGACCGTCGATGTCGTAATCAATAACCAAAACCAGCGACGTATCTTCACGTTCCAGCGCCGCTTCGGCGCAGAAGCCGCCTCCAAGGCCCAGCAGTATGAGGAACCCTTCGTCATTAACCGAATCAACAAGACGCTTCGCTTCCCGCCTGGGGTCTATAAGGGAGTGGAGGGGATGGGCGGAGCCTGAAGGATCCACCCAGGCCGGGATGATGTCCCCGGACCGGGCCTCAAGGAACCGGTAGCGGCCCAGCGTGGTTTGGGCCCCTGAAAGCCGGGAACAGAGTTCCGGGTTCCTGCGGGAAAGGGCCAGGAGGTTCCGTTCAAAAAAATACTGTTTATCCATTTGGATCCTCCTTGCCGGGGCAGGCCAGGCTGAGGATTTTTTTCCCAAGTTCCTCCGGAGACAGCGGGGTTTCAGGGGGAAAAAGAAGAGGACCCAATTCGCAGATCAATTTTTCCGTGTACAGCGGGTTGCGTAAGGCTTCTTTGAGAATAAGAGCGCCTTGTTCCGCCGGGTTATCCCTGGGCTGTATTGAGAGGGTTTTGAAAACCGGTTTTTCCTTCCCTGTGCTTTCACCCTTACCGGGATGGTCCCGGACAGGAAGGGTTTCAAGGCCTCCGAATACCGGGTTGTTTGATCCCAGGGAGTAAAGCCGTTTGGGATAAGCTTTCAACTGATTTCCAAACCACGAAGCGTAGATGCCGTGGCTGCCGCCGTCGCTTATCCCCAGGGACCGGCTGTACACCTGGGAATACAGGGGATTAACCCGGCAGGCTTTTTCTTCCCACAGGCGGTCAAAACTGTAGGGCCGTACATGGGTCCGCATGTCCTTATGGGAAAGATCCAGCCCGGTTAGGAAGATCTTTCCCTCTGTGAGGCAGAAGGCCAGATCCAAAGCAGAGGCCGAAACGGTACCGCGCTGGGGCAGGGGGATAAAGGGAATCCCGAAGGCTTTAAGGATGAGTTCCTGCCAAAGGCTGCCGTCGCTTAAAGGCAGTATGGGAAAGGCTCCGCACTGGGATGGAACGGCTGCTGTAAGGGAAACGGCGAAGATGTTTTTTGTTTTTCTGTGCCGCAGACATTCGTAAAGGTGAAGCAGCGCCCATCCGCCGCCGTCAACGGCGATTACCAGGTCCGGTTCAACCCCTCCGGACAGCAGGGCCAAGGCTGAAGAAGAGACCGCCAGGACAAGGAGACCCCCGCGCCTCTGTTCCTCTTTGATGAAAGGGATTGTTTCTTCAAGACCCGGTCCCGCGCCGGTGACTGCCAGGGGGTTTTTCAGGGATACAGGGCAGAGCGCTTCCGAAAGCAGCGCCAGATTTCTGAAAAAATTTTTGAACCACCTGGGGCCGAACTGCCTGACTGTCCTGGTATTGGCGTCCGAGCGTTTGATGAATTCCGCTGTTTCCGAAAGGAGCCTGAGGTAATCTTCGCCGTATACCCCCAGGCTCGGCCGCCATTCGACGATCTTTATATCCCCGGCTCCGGTATCGGGGATCTCGCATTCAAGAAAATCCTGAAGCGATAGCCCGGACCCTGGGGACCAAAAAGAATCGGGGCAGTTAGCGGCAGGGATCTCTTTTCCTGAATCCTCGGCATAAAGGGCGATAATTCTGGCAGTGTTGTTTTTCTTCCGCAAAGGAGGTATCAGATAACCCAAACCAGGCTCGATAAGGATAAAAAACCGGATGCCGCTGTTCAGGGCCAGGGTATTGATATAACGCTCCGCTTCACCCTGGGGGTTGTACCGGGAATGTAAGGCCTGTTTATTCCCTCGCAGCATTTTAGACGTTAAAAATAAGGCTTGAGTATTTCAATGGCTTCGCCGGGACTGCCGGCGTCAAAAGACTCAAGAATCCCGGTCTTTAGGCTGTTTTTAAGCCTATGGGCGATCAATGCCCTGTCTATATTCCGGGGAAGAAGCACCACGCAGCGGCCTGCGGGAAGGGCGGTAACCATGCCGAAAAGGGAAGTCATACGGGAAACTTTTTGAATGAAATCATCCTTTTCATCATCTTTGATAGTTTCGGGAAGGTCTACGAGGATTCCGCCGAATACGGAGTTCATCTTATGGTACTGTATCAGGCTGGTTTCCACCGAAACGCCGGACTCAGAGAGGCCTTCTTCCCTGTCTCCATCCTGTTTTTCACGGATAATAACCCGGTCGATCTGGGGATTGATGATGTCCAGTACGCTTTCTACGATAAGGGAAATAGGTTCGGGATTAAACCCCGATGATTCATCGGTTCCCAGGAGCAGTATAGCCCCCCAGGGGGTTCCGTTGTCCAAAGGGAAGGCCCAGACTGTAAGGGGAGAATTGAAAGGTTTTAAGCCCAGGGAATCCCATGAACCAAGGTTGAAGTATTTTTTCCCTTTTTGCGAGGGATCGTAAAGGGTATCCTGGGGAAAACGGGTTTTTTCAATACCCAGCCCTACTGAGGCGTAACTTATGTACTGGCCTTTGCTAAGGTTGAGGCAGACGCCGGCCTGGAAGGAGCCGTAAGCTTTCATAAAGCTCAGGGCCATATAGGGGCTGTTTTTTTTAGCCGGGAGCCTGCGTATCCTGTCCCGCAGGGCCTTCCCTATGTCATCAAGTTTGGAAAGCGCCGAAGCGGCGTTAGACGTTTCCGGCGCCTTGTCGGCGGCTTTGCTTAAAAGCCCCATGTCAAACCAGCCCTAATTCCTTGAACAGCTTTTTATACGTGTCGAAGTAATCCGAACGGGCAAATTCCTCAATTTTTTCGTCCGGCAGGGATTCAAGAAGATGGTCCATATAGGAAAGCACTGTCCTCAATTCCTGTTTGAGATGCTGCGGGATGCCCTCCGGCCCTGAAACGGAATTGTCTTTTTCAGGAATTTCTTCTACTACAGTTTCCTCTATTGTCGCTTCTGTCGCTTCCTCTGCAGCTTCCTCAGGTTCTTCCCCAGCGAGGGTAAACGGTTCTTCTTCTTTAAGTGAATCATCGGCCAGTGAATCACCCCCCCCTTCCCGGGCGTCATCGGCTTCAACGACAAAACCTTCGGGAATGAGCGCCAAATCGTCTTCCATCCCAAGATCAACGTCCTCGAAAGGAGGCTCTTCGGCTCTGAGGGGTTCAGGAGATACAGGAACATCCTCTTCCTCGTCTTCTTCTCCCAAATGCAGTTCGATTTCCTCTCCTGTGTCAAGGTTGAATTCTTCGGTTTCTTCGGCATTTTCCTCTTCAGAGGAAGAGTCCAGGCTGTCCTCGTCTATATCGAGATCGATGGAAATATCATCCAGCGAAGGCTCCTGAATTGGGTTGTCCTGGATATCGGAAGAAAGATCCGGTTCTTCAATAACAGCGCCCGAAAGATCCAGGGGTTCCTCGTCGAACTGTTCCGTATCCAGAAGGTCCTCTGCCAGGGGATCTTCGGCAAGGTAGCTTGAATCCTCGGGTTCCGGCGCAGGGGTCATGGGTTCGGCCCCTTCTTCCATCAGTTTCCGAAGTTCTTCGTCTTCGGGGAGATTCAAATCGATAGTGTCGAAGGATTCTTCGATGCTTTCTCCGGATTCCGGGTTTATGCTGTCAAGGTTTATCTCCTGATCAAGGTTGATCTCCCCGCCTAGTTCATCGAGGTCCTGTTCTTCAAGGTTCATATCCAGGTCAAGATCCGCAGTGATATCTTCAGGAGGTTCATCCCCCGGACTCTCTTCGGTTTCAACTGCCTCTTCCACAGGAGCTTCTTCCGGAAAAGGTTCTTCGGTTTCTTCGAGGTTAAAATTGTCGGCAAGGTCCTCTGTGGCGTCTGCGCCGGCTTCTTCGGTAAAATTGGCGGTGTTAAGGATATTATCCAGTTCGTCCCCTGTAAGGGCGATGGTCTCGTCATCTTCTTCGTCAAAAAAACCCCGGCCCGATGGTTCGTCTCCGGCATTCTCCTGGGGTTCGCCGCTTTCGGGATTAAGGATGTTGTTCATCTCGTCCCCTGTAAGGGCGATTTTTTCGTCATCCTCTTCTTCGTTGAAGAAACCGCGATCCTGGCCTCCGCCGGGATTTTCGGCCTTGAGGCCCGCAAAGTCCTTTTTCAGGCTAGTCAGTTCGTTCCGTATAGAAGAAAGCTCATCGGCTATCTTCATGAGCAGTTGGGTGGAAAGATCCGGCCCTGCGCCGCCGGAAGGCGTTTTTTCAGGCGCCTCTCCTGAAGGGGCTTCCGTAAGCTCAACAGGAGCTTCCGGGGCGATTTCCAAAGGCAGATCCAGGGAGCCGGCAAATTCTTCTGTCTCCGAACCGGCTTCCGGGCTGCCGGCTTCTCCTGCCGGAAAGCCGTCAAAGGAGATTTCCGTAAACCCCAGAGCCTCCGGGCTGTCGTCTTCGTCCTTTATTGGAGCGTCTTCAGGGATGCCGAAGTCCGGTAATTCGCCCGGACTTTCATCTTCCGTTTCCATGTCCGGAACTTCAATAGTGTCTTCGATATCACTTTCGATGTCGCCTTCAATGCCGTCTTCGATAGTATCTGCGATATCATCATTAAAATCATCATTAAAGGAAAAATCTTCCGTAGTTTCGCCGAATTCTTCCTCTGCAGCAGAAATGTTTTCTTCCGGGTTTTCCTCAAAGTCCGGCGAATTCTCTTCAGCGGCGTCAAAATCAGGCAGATCCCCAATGTCTGAAAAGTCCTCGGTGACGGGAATGTCCAGATCAGGCAGATCCGGAGGCGCTTCAGAAAGCTCGCCGGAAATTTCCGGCTCTTCCCCGCTTTCCGCCCCAGGGGGGGTCAGATCCTGGGGTTCGCTCTTGACCCAGACCCCGTATTCGTCCAGTTCGTCAGATGACCCTATGGTTCCGCGGTCGTAATATATCGAAGGTTTCTTGTCTGCTGCCATGAACCTCTCCTGCAAAATAAAAGCAAACTACCAATACTAAGTTCTTTTATGATTAACTTATAGTATACTATCGGCTGCTATTACAATTCCTTTCAGTTGTTTTGAGAAAAAGAGCTGAATAATACCCTTATTATAGATCTTATCCAGTGGTTTTCCTGTTGTCAATGCCGGGCAAATCGGCGTTTGCAGGAGTTTCCTCAAGAATGAGGCTGAAACAACCGTAAATTGAAAGGATGAGAGCGATCAAATACCTCATAGCGCTTTGGACAGGAGTGTGCATCTATTCTGTCATTTCAATCCACTCAGGTGCCGCGGGGCTATCGGCTTACGCGCAGCTTGAAGCAGAGCGGGAAAAAGAAAAAGCCAATATCGAGACCCTCATGGTTATTAACAAGAACCTGGAAAACACCAGGGACGCTCTCCTGTACGACAGGGATACCCTTACCGTCTATGCCCGCGAACAGGGCTTCGCCTCTGAGGACGAGCGGTTTATCCGTATCGTCGGCGTAGGAAACAGGCCCAAAGAGCCGGTCTCCCCTGGCCGGATTGTTACCGCTGTTCCCCCGGAACACACCCCCTATCGCTATATCCGCATTTTTTCGTTCTGCGCAGCCCTTACGGTGCTTATCTGCATGGCCGCGTATGACTTTTTGCGGTATATTAAGGAAAAATAAACTATATAATCCATCGTAGGCTAAACTTGACCTGCTGTTTTTCGGTGTATCAACGTGAATTACAGGTCAAGCTTAGCGTCTACCGCGGGGTCTTGGTCCACTCGGTTTCTCTTGAGGAGTCCGGGAGGAGATCGACCAGAAGATTCCCTTCAACTTTCGCTTCTGTGGAAATTTTAACGCCCCGCAGGTGGGTGCCGCCGGAATAAAGGTAGAGTTCCCAAGTCATAGGGTCCGCTTCGGCGGTGAGCTGCTTTGCCACTCCGTAAGGCAGGGGATAATAAAAACGTTCGGTATTAGGCGAATTCTGGCGCACTTTGAGCATGTTGTTTTCGATAGTGTAGGTCAGGTTCATCTGGGCGCCTGAGGAAAAAAAGGCTACCCCTCTGCCTCCCTGCTGGAGGCGTATCATTTCTATGCCCGATTCTCCCCGCCAGGTACCGGCTATGTCTTTTTCGGTAATAGGTTCCGGGTCCGCGCCGGGCCCGCCGGTATCCGCCTCGTCCTGGGCCTTTGCGGTCTGAACAGGAGGGGTAAAGATGCTTTCCACCAGGGACCGGGCTTTCAAAGCCAGATCGCTTGCGGTCCTGTGTACTGTGGTTGAACTGACGGTTTTGCCTGTCATGGTATCGTGAATTTCCAGGGTAAAGATACGGCCGTCCGTTTCCAGGTAGATGCTGCCAGACGCCACATAATCCGGCGCCCTGGTCCAGGCCGCAGGCAGATCCCCGGAACCTGCAGGAGGCAGGGAATTATCGAAGTAGTTTACTACCTCCCCAAAGTCGCTAAGGTAGGACTGGACAAGGGACTCGACGAACCTTATCTCTTCTATGCCGATACCTTTTGTATAGAAAGGGCTGAACCTTATAACCGGCTTAGCTTCCTGGGAGTACATGAGGAAAGGAAAAAAAAACGCCGTCAAAAGGGGCGCAAGTCTTTTTTTCATTCTCTATTAGTGACAGTATCGCAATTTTTGACGGAATTCAATGAAACGCTCCAAAATTCGACTGCATCCAGAAAGGGCGCCGTCTTTCATCAGTTCAGGCTTCTGCGGAATTCCCGCTCTGTTTCGCGCTTCACGTCCCTTTCCCGTATATCCGCCCGTTTATCGTACATCTTTTTCCCCTTACAGAGCCCGAGTTCCACTTTGACCCGGCTTTTTTTAAAATAGAACGAAAGGGGGATGAGGGTATAACCTTTTTCCTCTGTTTTCCTGGCGATCCGCTTGATCTCGTCCCTGTGGAGGAGGAGCCGCTTTTTCCGGTCCGGGTCATGGTTAAAGACAGAGGAAAAAGGATTTTCCGCCACCCTGAGGGACCTGAGCCAGACTTCCCCGTCAACGACTTCAGCCCAGGCGTCAGGGAAGGAGATTCTGCTGTCCCGAAAGGATTTTACCTCCGTGCCCAGCAGTTCTATACCGCATTCATACGTGTCATCGACAGAATAATCGTGCCTGGCCTTGCGGTTGACGGCGATAATCTTTACCCCTT
>JAITEW010000244.1 GCA_031281855.1 Treponema sp. | reverse complement strand
AATAAAGCAAATAGTCAGGGTTATTAAGCGCAGGATGAACTACGTCCCCGCCGCCGATGTACTGAACCCTGGCGGTTCCTATGTTGGGGATGGTATAGGCTGCGGCGTACTGGCCGTTTTTATACACGTCTTTGGCGTCGTAAAGGCGGCCCCAGTTATCGTAGCGCGCGCTCCAAAGGGGGTTCACCAGGGCCCCAAGGGCGAGGTTGGGAATAGGGTACAGGTTTATCAGGACCCCGCTTCCCTGTACGCCCCTGAAATTCTGAAAAACATTGTTCGAGTTTTCCTCTACAGGGCCCATGTAGGTAAAAAATTCGCCGCCTCCTGTGGAACTGTCGAAAATGCCCCGCTGGAAACTGCCTACTTCAAGGCGGATCCATTTGAAGGGCTTGATCCACACGGACGTATTTTCGCGCAAGAGCGACGGGACGCCGGACGCAGCAGCGGCGTCGCCGTATTCCTTGGAAAGGCTTATCTGCCCGCCGTAGCGTTCTTCTATATCAAAAATGGAAAAAGAGAGGCCCAGTTCCATTTCATCGCCCCATTGAACCCCTGAACCGGCGTAATATTCCGTATCCCCATCTTTGGGAATCCGTATTTGAAGGGGTTCAAAAGAAACGGAACCGGAACTGCTTATAATAATACCAGGGCTGTATACCTGGCCGCCCAAAGAAGCTTCAATGGCAGGGCCGTCCTGGATGCCCATTGCGGGATCGTAGGCCTGCTCTGAACCGGCGCCTTCGGGGCTCTGTTCCGCTACGGCGTCTTCGGGAAGCGGCGGCTGGATTGCGGCGTACTCCAGCCCGGCGCTACGGCCGGCTTCAAATCCGTAATCATAGGCCTGCTGTAAGAATTCATCGTAAGACGACGGCGCAGACAGGCCCTCAAGCTGTTCGTTGTATTCAGCGATTGTTTCCTGCAATTGCAGGTTATAACCGGCTTCGGCCAGCGCGGCCCCCAGCATGGGTTCATAACCGGCGCCGAAAAATTCACTGTACGCCTGCTCGTATCCGTTGTTGTACCCCTGGGTAAGGGCTATTTCCATTACTTCATCGCGTTCCTGGCCAAAAACAACTCCTGTAAAAACCAGGGCTGCCAGAAAAACAAGGGCTTTTCGTTTCATTCCTTCTCCTTACACAGGACTCTTACAGGACGTTCAGCGTTGTTAGTTCACCTTGGGAGGAGGCAGAATTCCCTGGGACGCTTCCCACTCCTCTTCGTACGGCATGGGCTCGCTGAAAAAATAAAAGTTATTAACGTACAAACCAGTCTCGGATAACTCCACCATAATATAATCAAAGACATTTTCTTGCAAGTATTTTTCGATATCAAGGCGGATCTCGCCGGAAACGGGCCAGAGCATGTGGATCTCGCTGAACAGCGGGGCCATAAAGACTCCGAGGGGCAGGCTAAAGCTGTCCCGGATCATCAAAAGCCTCGGGGCGTTGGGGTTGTTGTGGTTGACTATCAGCTCATGGCTCTTGATGCCGCTGTGGTAGACCGAGTAAAAGTCCGTCTGGTAAGGCGTTTTAGTCTGGAGCACGTCGGGATAGAGAAGGGACTGGGAAAAAGGCCCGGTCTTTACGGTCATGCGCTCGGGCTCGGTAAAGCGGCCTACATAGGTATAGTTGGTCATCATGTCGAATTTGGGCCATATAACCTCAAAATCGTCCAGCCCTGAATAGACAACCCCGGTCCGCCGCCCCATGGAACCCAGGGACGCGTTCTCGTAGACCTTGACGTTATAGTTCCCTATGTCCCGCACATAGCCTTCAGGGTCCAGGTTGGCGCCGTACTGCCGGTTAAGCCAGGTGATAATGTCCCCAAAGGCGGTAAAGGCGGTGCTGATGCGCCAGTGGTGGTCGGTATTGAAAAAATAGCGGTCCCCGCCCAGATCGTGTTCCCCAAGGGTTTCCCGGAGATCCAGGGCGTCGATGCCGTAACGGGACAGCCAGTACAGGAAGGAGTCCTGCCGGTGGTTGACATCCTGCGGAGGCAGCCCCGGAGGGTACTCCCGTTTGTCCCGGATATGCAGAGCCGGGGGGTTCACGAAAAACACTTTCGTCCCGAAGCGCTCGACAGTCAACTGCATGCGCCTCATGCGCCGGGCAGATTCCTGCACCCCTATACCTACCATGTCCTCAGGGTCAAAAGCGCCGTAGACCATCTGCCCGTGCAGGTCCCGTATAAGGTAGAAGTTGTCCATCTCCTGCTTGCCCATGAGCTTCTGCATATAGGCGTAAAACTCGACAAATTTCTCCCTCCCGATGATGTTCTGGGAGATAAAATTCTCAAAATTGGCAAAACTCGCCTGGAGCTTGGAGATGTCCTCGGTGTTCTCCAGAATCCACGCAAAGCCGCCTTTCATGCCGTTCCACTGGAGTATGCCGTTCAGAATGGAAAAAGAAAAAAGCAGGGTAAGAAAAACCACGCCTATCTGCCTGCGGCCTATTTCATAATTTTTCAAAACGTTCCTCCTGCCCAGGGTTCCTAAAAGTTGAAGTAGATAAAGGGGTTGTAATTGCCCTTAGCCAGAAAGGTAATGCAGATCATAAAAACCATGATGTACCCAAGGGGCATAAGGAAGCTGTAGATGTCCCCCCAGATGCCCATAAGCTCGCCTTTCATAAGCTTGCCGAAATTTTTCGCCACCGGGGTGCTGAACAGTAAGGCGAACACAAAGAAAACCCAGTATTCCCTGATGAACATAAGGGCCATGTCGCTTTTAAAGCCGTTGTTGTTCATGCCGAAGAGGTTGAGCATGTACTGCGCCGCCTGGTAAAAGTCTATGGTACGGAAAAAAAGCCAGCCCAGCATGACTACCGACATAAGGTAAACGTGCCGCAGCACCCTGGGGATGCGCCGTTCGTCCCATTTGATGAGCCGTTCCATAAGGAGGAAAACCAGGTTCCAGAGCCCCCAGATGATAAAGGTCCATTCAGCGCCGTGCCAGATGCCGGTGAGGAACCAGACCACAAAGGTGTTGAACACCATGCGGTCGTTGTTGGCCACCCTGGAGCCCCCAAGGGGGATGTACACGTATTCCTTGAACCAGGTCCCAAGGGAGATATGCCAGCGCCGCCAGAATTCCCCTACGGACTGGGAAATATAGGGGTAGTTGAAATTTTCGAGGAATTCAAAGCCGAACATGCGGCCCAGGCCTATGGCCATTTCCGAATAGCCTGAAAAGTCAAAGAAAATTTGCAGCGTATACGCCACAAGCCCCACCCATGCCAGTGCCGCGGGGATGTTGACCACATGGTGGCCCAGAACCGAAAGGTTGAAGATCCGGTCAGCCACAATGGCCAAGGCGTTGGACAGGAGCACCTTCTTCCCCATGCCGGAAATAAACTGGCAGCAGCCTTCAAAGAAAACACTGGCCTCGAATTTCCGGTGCCGTATCTGCTCCGCTATGTCCGTATAGCGGACTATGGGGCCAGCGACAAGCTGGGGGAAAAAGGCCACATAGAGGCCCACGTAGAAGGGGTTTTTTTCCACCTTCGCGTCCTTGCGCAGCACGTCGATAACATAGGACATTGACTGGAAGGTATAAAACGAGATGCCCAGAGGCAGGGCGAAACCGGCAAAGTCGATAAGGCGCTTGCCGGCAACCATGTTGATGTTCCGGATAACAAATCCCAGGTACTTATAAACGAACAGCGCCCCGAGGTTGAGGACGCAGGTGAGTACGATGATAAACCTTACCTTAATCTTGTCATCCCGGTACTTGTCCACCGCCAGCCCCAGGGCCCAGTTGACCATGATGGACGCGATCATCAGGAGCACCAGGATAGGTTCGCCCCAGGCGTAGAAAAAAAGGCTCGTAACAAGGAGCCAGGCGTTCTGGGCAGGGCGGCAAAACGAGAGGAGATAGTTAACCCCAAGGGTGATAGGGAAGAAGTAAAATAGAAACAACAGGCTGGAAAATAACAAAAGTAAATCTCCTCTGAGGCTGTTCCAAAAACTGAAGTTTTGGAACAGCCTCCTCTTACTGCGGTTTTTTCTTTCCCGGATTCCCGTCTTTGGGCAGCCGTTTTCTGAAGTACAAAAAAAGCACCGCTGTCAGAACCATGACAAATGCGACTGCGATCCTGAAAGTCCACAGCCATTCCGGCGTATCCAGGCTCTTGAGAAAATAGCCGGCAGGCTCAAGGGTTTCAGGCAGAACATTTTCCATACCGTCCGCCTCAGGTCGCCAGGACCGGCCCCGGGGCCAGAACTTCCGGTAAAGGAGAACGGTCCTTTTCCGGTATAGATCGGACATGGGCGATAGAAGCTGACAGGACTTTTCCCGAAACCAGATCGTTAATCAGGTCCGAATAGCCCTCTTCGACCAGCAGCTTGTCCCAGTTGGTCAGCCTGTAGAGATGCTCGACGCCGTTAGGGAGCAGGTACTCGTACCTGAGCCTGAAGGTCAGATCCTGGCGGACATCGAAGACGACCTCGGCGGACCCGAAGGGCTTCACGCTGTTTTTCCCGGCCGCAGGGGCGCCTTTCTCCCCGGCTTCTTCCATGCTGTCCAGGAATTTAAAGCTCATGTACCGGTAGTTAAAGCTCCTGATGACGCATTCCTTGCCGTCTTTAGTTTGGGCGCTTATATTGAGATCGATACGCGGGAATTTGCGCTGCGCGTTTATCTGCGATTCCTGGCGCTTGCTGAGCTGGATCTGGTAATCGTCAAAAAGGCTCCAACTGTCGGCGATTTTGTCAGGCAGCGAGTGGTGCCGGTCGTAGATGATCTGGTAATACTGGCGGACGTTCGGCTGATCGATATGGGAAATATTGATGCTGTATTTCCAGGTGTTGTCCTTCCGCTTGTTGATATGGAGCACCCTTACCCGCATGCGGGCCTCATAAGGGGCGCCGGTAATGGTAAGGTCAAAATCCTTCTCAGGATCAAAGTACTCAGGCCGGTCCAGTATCAGCGCCATGCCGTCCTCCGAAATATCCGCCGTTTTGGCTGAAACAGTGGACCATCCGGTGCGGAGTTCCACAGGAAGCTCGACGTAAAAACGCTCGGTTTCCCTGATGTTTTCCCGGCCCATCATGAAGAAGATAGCCAGTATGAGGTTTTTGCTGTTTATCACCAGCCAGTACATCATGACGATGTTGTGCATCATTGCGGACTGGAGGGTAAGCTGGATGCAGATGATCAGGGCCAGGAAAGACGCAAAAAGCAGGAAAAAATGGGGCAGCGCGTAGATTATCGTAGGGGGCTTTTTCTCCGTTAATCTGTCCTTTCTGGTTACCGCGAATTTTTTCAGCTTGAACCCAAGGGCTTCCAGGAGTATTGGGCCTGACAGGTAGGGAAACATGATGGTGTCGATAACGCCGTTCCAGTGCTGGTTTCTGGTAGCCCCGGAGGTTAGCTTTGTGGTAAGGCTGTAAAGGACAAAATAGGGTATCCAGAAGATAAAAAACTGCTCCACAGTACAGATAAGAACCCGTAAATGGAACACCGCGAACAGTATAGGGGCCATAATGAAGACGAGCCGGGCCAGGAAAGACCACCAGTAAAAATAGCAGTTAATGTAACTCAGTTTGGCGGTTATGGGCATGTCCTTCATTAAAACGATGTTCATATTCTGGAGGCTCTGGACGCAGCCCCGGCCCCAGCGCTCCCGCTGCTTGATAAGGCTTTCGATGTCGTCAGGCGCAAGGCCGTGGGCCAAAGGCGTGGCAGTGGCGTAGGTGGTCCAGCCTTTCCGCTGGATCTTGATGCCTGTAGCGAAATCCTCGGTGATGGTCCCTGTGGCGATGTAGTCAACTTCTTCCAGCGCCTTGCGGGAAATGACCGTGTTGGAACCGGCGTAGATCGCAGCGTTGGCCGCGTTCCGGATAACGTTGATTTCCCTGAAAAAATAGTCCTGCTCGTTAGGTATCCGGCCTTCGGAATAGAGGTTGAACTGGAACAGGTCGGGGTTGTAAAAGCTCTGGGGGGTCTGGATAAAGCCGATTTTGAAATTAGGATCGATTTCTTCAGGCTCCCGTTCAACCCAGGTCCCGTCAGGGAGCTTCTTTACGTTTGGGAGGAAGAAATAGGGCACTGTTTTTGTCAGCATGTTCCTGGTAGGGATCATGTCGGCGTCGAAGGTAACCACCAGGGGGGAATCGGTCTGGCGCATGGCGTTGTTCAGGTTTCCGGCTTTGAGAAGCTTGTTGCCTGTAAGGCCGAAGTAGCCTACCTTGAGTTCCCTGGCAAGAGCCGCCATTTCCGGCCTGTTGTTGTCGTCGCAGATGTAGACGTGGATTTTTTTCTTGTCCGGGTAGTCCATGAAGGTGCAGCCGTTCACGGTCTTAAAGAGGATATCCGTGGACTCGTTGTGGGTAGCGATAAACACGTCCACATGGGGAAACCAGGATTCAGGGATCACCGGGAGTTCAGGCTCCGCGATGCTTTTGATGTTGCTGAATTTGTCCAGCGCCTGGAGGGTAGAGAGGATCTCGGACACGAGCATCAGTACCCCCGCTACCAGGGACGCTACGCCGTAATGGATAGGAAGGGTAAAAAACATGCGCCAGAAAAGGTACGTGAAAGTTGAGATCATAGTGGCGAAAAAAAGGAGTCTTTTCAGCGCCGTTATACGGTCCGTGTTTTTTATCGCTTGCACGAATTCTATAGGTCTTTTCATAACTACCCCCAAAAGTGCTAATGATGCCGCCCGAAATGTACGGACAGGAAAAACAAGACCACAAAGCCGACAGCCAGAAGGGACGAACGCCCGTTGCTGTAGGAACTGTCAAAAAGCTGCCGCTCCCAGGTCATCACCCTGATTGCGTTGCCGATAACCGCGCCGTGTTCGGTAAGGATGTACTTTATCTTTGTCAGTTCCTGGCCGTAGGTCCCGCCGTAAGCGTAGCCCCAGCGCTTCCAGTCCCGCTGCCTGGCAGGTTCGAGCCACCTGGCGGTTTCGTCGATCCTGTGGATAACCGTCGCGTCGTCCAGCAGGGTTCTGCGCAGGACCGCATAACGGCTTTCGAGTTTTTTCAGGAAAAAGAGGTCCCTGATCATGCGGTCGAACCACGGGGCCGTAAAAAAGCCGATCTTCCTGGGGTCCAGGGGCTCCGAAAGGTTGTCAAAACTCCCTACGTTGTTCCATATAGGCCCGGCCCTGATCCTGCCGCCTCTGTCCCTGAACATGTAGACAGAATTGAAACCGGCCTCGAAGTTCATAAAATACTCGCTCAGGAGGAAATAATCCGCAAAAGAGTCCACGTCAAAGTAGTTGGTGTAATTCACGTATACCACAGGGCTTTCGGAATACAGGGTCCTTTCGACCCTGCTGATATACTCTTCGATGCCTGCGAGCATATTGCCGGTTACGTTTTCGTACGGGTACACGAGGTTCAGGAAACCCGCCGAAAGCCCGGCCTTGACGGCGTAGGTATCCAGCGCGACTTCCTCGGGGTCGTAAACGTCCCTGCGGATTATGAAGCCCTGGTTCTCGCCTTCGCCGCCCGGAGAGACCGGCACGCGGCCGGGACCGGGCTTTACGGTTTCGGCCAGCAGGAACACCCCCCAGTACAGGTACAGGTCCCGGATCTTAAAAACAACTTCGCAGAAACGCAGATCCGGGGAAAACGGCAGCAGTTCGGCGGCCATGGTATAGGCCAGGTAGTTCCTGAGCAGGGACTTATCCCGCAGCGACGCCACAAGCTCCCATTCCTCGCCGCTATCCATCCCCAGGATAGGCGCTTCCCTGGGCCTGTCCGCCTTGTCCAGGAGGTTTATCCGGTACTGGCCTTTAATATCCGGGTTCAGGACATCGCCGGAATAGCGAATTTGCACCGGAGAACTGAATTCCGGCATGTCGTCCAGCCGGTTTACCCTGCGGCTGGTGTTGATTACCGCAATATCAGCTTTTACATAGGGCTTGGCCCCCGGAATAGGGACCGCGTGCCCCCGGGCAGGGTCCCATACGCGGCTTGGGAGGACCATTTCCCCTTTGGTGTCAATGACCACCAGGGGCAGATGGGAAGAAAAACCCGGGGAGACGCTGAAATCATCGCGTATAAAAGAGACCGCTTCTTCTTCGCTGATCCTTGGCGGAACCGGGGAATCCAACTGGGGAAACCCCGGACTTTTCCCAACAGAACCGGTACAGCCGGCTGCTGCGAGAGGAACCAGAAGAAGTATAAAAAATCGCCGGTAAAGGGCGGTAAAAAACACCGATTCCCCCTTATTTTTGTATGATACTACCAGGTAACAATAAAAAATGTCAATTATTCAGGCTTGTTCCAAATCAGAGCTGCCAGCCCATGCTGAGGGTAAAGCGGAGAAAGCCCATAGGCATAGACTTGGCGGCTGCGTGGAAGTAGTCAAAGCCCGCTTCGGCGTAAAGCTGGCCGTAGAAGATCCACTGGGCCGACGCGCCGAGGCCGACGGAAAAAAAGCCTGAAGACACGGGGGCCCCTGTCTGGCCGGTATCAAATTCAAAGTACCAGTTAACAATGCTGCTCATGCCCAAACCGACGCGGGCGTTAAAAGCCAGGACGTTTTTTATATACCAGTACTGGTACAGGGCGTTTATGTGGAAATTGACTAAACTGGCCCTGGTGATAAACTCATCGTCTTCGGTATAGAGGTAGTTCCAGCTTAGATCCGCCTCGGCGCCGAAGAAGCCGAAATCCCGCTTAAAGGGAACGAAACTGGCCCTGGCGCTGAAGCCCAGGGGGATAAAGGCCGAATCGATAAGGCGCGGCGTGCGGCCGTAAAGCTTGACCAAAGGCGCATACCCGGCAGAGAGGTTTATGTCGTAAGGCTTTGCCACAGAGATGCCGAAAGGCCCTGCCACGGTATCAAGGCCCCCCGGGTTGAGGACCACGATATCGTAGACCCCTGCCAAAAGATCCTCTTCATTAAAAACCAGTTGGGCGCTTTCCCCGAGTTCCGTGCGCCGTATCTCGCGGGGCACGATTTTTTCCGGTTCAGCCTGGGGGTCCTCGTTACGGCGGAGCAGGTAGATTTCGGATTCCATAGTAAGGTTCGTCCCTTCAAGCTGTATGATCCTCAATGAAGGGCGGTCGAAGTAGAAATTTTCCGGGCTATAGCTGAAGATGCTGGGCTGCAGGGCCTGGATAACCCTGAAATAGACCCAGTCCGATTCGGCTTCAAGCCTGCCTAAAACATTGAAGCTTGAAATTTTATACCTGTACTCGCCGGCAGGGATGGAAACGTCCACATAAGACACTTCCACGATCCGCCGCATCACCTGGGTATAGGTATTTATCTTTCTTTGTTCCAGAACCACTTCGTACCTGAAAGCGTACTCGGTACCTTCCCATTCCAGGTGCTGCACAAAGAGGGACCCTCCTTCGGCCTCCTCAAGGCGGTACGAGGTATCCTGGGAGAACGCAGGGGCGGAAAAGACAAAAAAGGCGAACAGCAGGAACAGAAACCGTCTATTGTCCATACATGGGTCCCTGGCTGTGGGTTTGGAGGGTGTTCGACCTGGCTACGTCAATAACAAAGGGATGCTGTTCGATAATCCCGCGCTGCTCAATGACGCCGTTCTGATTCCTGTAAACCGCCTCGACTTGCCACAAATAGCTGTCCTGATCAAGGAGGGTCAGGTCTTCAAGTATAAAGGAGGTTCCGGGATCCGCAGGCCCGGTGATAAGGGGTTTAGGCGGGTCCCCGTCGCCAAAAAGGGAAAAGATATAGGCGTTGGCGCCTTCGACTGCCTCCCAGTTGAACGAGATGCTCCTGTCCCGCGTCAGTTGGGCCAGGGTGATGACGGCGTCGTTCTCAGGCTCAAACCGGCGCGGCTGCGGCAGCGGCGGAATGGCCAGGACAGAGAACCAGAAAGGATTGCCTGAACTCACCCCCCTGCCGTCAGCGGTGTCCCCCTGGATGGTCCAGTGCCAGATGCCTTCGGTCAGCGCAGGGAAGGTGATGGAAGAAGCCTGGCTCCCCATTTCCAGGATAATGGCCCTTGGATCGCTTATGGGGTCCTGGGTCCTGGAAACCACGAGCTGTATGTTTTTTAGCGGCTCAGTGGCGGACCATTTGGCCTCCTGAGGGGTCCTGAGGGCGCTTATGCCGTCAATATTGGCTCCTAACTTAGGCTCCTCGAGGGTTATAGTGGACTGGATCTGGCCCGAGAAGGACTGGACATTCGAGATTCTGGGAACCGTCCAGGTGGCTTCTTCCCCTCCTGCAAGGACAACCGACGCCGGGGGGCTGATGGTAAAAACGCTGGACGTGATGAGCCCCGAGCGTCCAAGGATTTCCGCGGTAGGATAGCTGAAACCCTGGACGGTCCATCTGAACCTTCCTGCTGTCCTGGAATCGAAAAAGACCGTTACCTGGCTGTTC
>JAITEW010000140.1 GCA_031281855.1 Treponema sp. | reverse complement strand
TTATGATACACTTATTTTAAAATTCTTCGGGCCAGGGAGCCGGTATGTTTTTAAAAAGGATAAGGGATCTTTACGCCAAATTCACTTCAAAAGAAATGCCCCAGGAAGGGCGGATTTTTATTATCGCTATGTCTCTCGGCTTTATAGGAAGCCTTGGAGGCTGGATTGTTACCTTCGCGACAGCAACGTCGCTGCTGTCCCTCCTGGCTACCGCCCTTCTGCCGGTCAGCATCCTCCTGATGATGATCATTATCGTCAGAACCAGGAATTACCGGGCAGGGGGGTATTTGACATCGATTGTGTTTTGCGACATCGGGTTTCCTTTTGTGTTTTTCTCCAGCGGCGGCATCTACAGCGGTATGCTGGCATACCTGCTCCTGGGGACGGTTGTCATTTCTGTTTTGCTCAACGGAAAGGACTTCGCGATCATGCTGTCGGTTTATCTCGTCATCAATGTGGCCTGTTTTTTTATGCAAATGACCGGCTTTGTGGCGGTAAAGCCAATCGAAACGGAGTTCGGGCTTTATTTTGATATCGCTGCGTCTTTTGTCATTGCCAGCCTGTTAATCGGCCTGGTGATAAAATTCCAAAGGCGGGAATATCTTAACGCGCAAAAAGCGGCGGAAGTGGCCTCAAGGACGAAGACCGAGTTCCTGTCGAACATGAGCCACGAGATACGGACGCCGATGAACGCGATCATCGGAATGACCTCTATCGGGAAATCGGCGCCGGCTATTGAGCGGAAAGACTATGCGTTTGAAAAAATCGAGGCCGCTTCGGCGCATTTACTCGGGGTTATCAACGATATTCTGGATATGTCGAAAATAGAAGCCGGCAAGCTGGAGCTTTCGCCTGCGGATTTTGATTTTGAAAAAATGCTGCAAAAGGTTGTCAATGTCATCAATTTCAGGGTGGACCAGAAATACCAAAAACTGATGGTGCATATTGACAAAAAAATCCCCCGGGTGCTCACAGGCGACGAACAACGGCTGGCGCAGGTCATAACAAACCTGCTTTCAAACGCCGTTAAATTCACCCCCGACCAGGGGACGATCCAGGTTGACACGGAGCTGTTGAAAGAAGAAGACAGCGTCTGTACCGTGCAAATCAAAGTTACCGACACGGGCATCGGGATCTCCAAAGAGCAGCAGGCCCGGTTGTTCACGCCCTTCCAGCAGGCCGAGGGCAGCACGTCGCGCAAATTCGGCGGCACAGGGCTCGGGCTGGCGATTTCAAAGCGTATTGTTGAGTTGATGGGCGGGCGTATATGGATAGAATCGGAACTCGGGCGCGGTTCCACTTTCGCCTTTACCATACAGGCCGGCTGCGGCGCGTCCCAAAAGCCCAGTCTGCTGAAGCCGGGCATAGACTGGACAAACATACGGGTCCTGGCCGTGGACGACGCGGCGGACATACGGGAGCATTTCGCGGAAATAGCCCGGGGCCTGGGTATAACCTGCGATACCGCGTCGGGCAGCGAGGAAGCCTGCGGCTTAATCAGCCGGAACGGTTCCTACGACATCTATTTCATTGACTGGAAAATGCCCGGCATGGACGGGATTGGGCTTTCGCGGTGGATCAAGGAACGCGGCGGCGGCAATTCAGTGGTCATCATGATATCGGCTATGGAATGGAGCGCTATCGAAGAAGACGCGAAAAAAACCGGAATCAGCAAATTTTTGTCCAAACCGCTTTTTCCTTCTATAATAGCGGACTGCATCAACGAATGTCTCGGTATAGCCCCTGTATGGGACCGCCAGGAGACGGAAATGGACGATTTCAGCGGGTACCGCATACTGCTGGCGGAAGATGTGGAGATCAACAGGGAGATTTTAATGGCCCTCCTGGAGCCTTCGAACCTCGCTATTGACTGCGCTGAAAACGGCGTAGAAGCGGTAAAGCTCTTTTCCGAAAATCCTGACAGGTACGCAATGATTTTTATGGACGTGCAGATGCCGGAAATGGACGGATACGAGGCCACGCGGCGGATCAGGGCTTTTGAGGAGGACAGGAGAAAAAAGACGGCTCCGGAGTTTTCGAAGAAAATACCTATCATCGCCATGACCGCCAATGTGTTTCGCGAGGATATCGAACGGTGTCTTGGGGCAGGTATGGACGGGCATCTCGGCAAACCGCTGAATTTAAATGATGTTTTGACCAAATTGCGCGAGTATTTGAAAAGCGGCGCAGAATAGTCCCCTAACAAGGCTTGATTTCCCCCCCGGTTTTTTGATAGTATTGGCCAATTATTGTAAACTAATACTAGTTTCATAAAAGACATAGGGAGGTCTTATGACGATAGTAGAGATGTTGGAGCAAAGCAGCGTTTTGACTCTGCTCGGTATGGGAATTGTGTTCTCATTCCTTGTTATCCTGGTTGTCTGCGTCAGTGTTATGGGCAAAATAGTCCGGAATCTTGGCGCCGATAAGGATGCCGGCGTTCTTCCGGCTCCGGGCGGCTCAGGCGGTTCAAGCGGCGCTGCCAAGACCACGGTTGTGGCAGCGGCTATCACCGCGGCGGTAAACGAATATCAAAAAAACAACTCTTGAGTAAAGGAAAGATAAGATGCCTAAAGTTAAACTGACCGATTTAGTGCTCCGGGACGCCCATCAGTCCCTGTTTGCCACACGTATGGTCACTGCCGATATGCTTCCTGTGTGCGAAAAGCTGGACAAAGTGGGTTACTTTGCCCTGGAAGCCTGGGGCGGCGCGACCTTTGATTCCTGTATCCGTTTTCTCAACGAGGACCCCTGGGAACGGCTCAAAAAGCTCAAGAAGGCCCTGCCGAATACCAGGATTATGATGCTCCTTAGGGGCCAGAATCTTCTGGGTTACCGGCACTACGCCGATGATGTAGTGGCCAAGTTCGTGGAATACGCCGCCAAAGACGGCGTTGATATTTTCCGCATTTTTGACGCTGTGAACGATCCCCGGAACTTCCAGGCAGCCACCAAGGCGGCCAAACAGACCGGGAAACACATCCAGGCGGCTATTTCCTATGCGGTGACCCCTTTCCATACTATTGAAAAGTACGCGGAGCTTGCGAAGCAGTACGCCGATATCGGCGCTGACTCTATCGCTATCAAAGATATGTCCGGGCTCCTTAAGCCCTATGTGGCCTACGATTTGGTAAAGGCTATCAAGAAAGTGACGGATCTCCCTGTCGAGATTCACTCCCATTCCACTACGGGCATGAGCGTAGGGACCCTGGTCAAGGCCGCCGAAGCCGGCGCGGAGATCCTCGATACGGTTATTTCGTCCCTTGCCATGGGTACGAGCCACAGCCCTACGGAAACTATGGTAGAGATTTTCAAAGGCACCGAATACGACACCGGCCTGGACACCAATCTGCTGCTGGAAATCGCCGCTTACTTTAGGGAAGTGCGGAAGAACTACAAGAAATTCGAGTCCAGCTTCCTTGGCGCCGATACCCGCATCCTTGTGAGCCAGGTTCCCGGAGGCATGCTCTCTAATCTGGAAAGCCAGCTCAAGGAACAGGGCGCGTCGGACAAGATCGACGAGGTGCTCAAGGAAATCGCCGTGGTCCAGAAGGACTCGGGTTATCCGCCTCTGGTAACGCCTACCAGCCAGATCGTGGGAACCCAGGCGGTGTTCAACGTGCTCTTTGGCCGTTACAACAGGCTTTCCGGCGAGTTCCAGGACCTTATGGCAGGCAAGTACGGCGCCTGCCCGGCTCCCAAGAACCACGACGTGGTTAAGAAGGCCCTGGAGGGTCTCAAGCTGGATAAGGAAATCACCCACCGCCCGGCGGACGATATTCCTCCTGAATACAACAAGCTCGAAGAAGAGACTAAAAAGCTCCTGGGAACGGACACGGTCAGCGTTGAGGATGTCCTCACATACGCCATGTTCCCCAAAGTGGCCCCTGAGTTCTTCAAAAAGCGGTCCCAGGGCCCTGTGGTGTTCAAGCCCGAGGCTGAGGCTCCCAAAGCCGCGGCTCCCGGCCAGGCGGCAAAATATTCGGTCAACGTAGACGGCGTCAACTACAACGTAGTGGTCGCCCCTGCGGGTACAGTGGCCATTGCCCCCGCGTCAGGCGGAACTCCGGCGGCTCCGGGCGCTGCCGCTCCCGGGGTAGGCAGCGTGGTTATCCCTGCGCCTGTGGCCGGGACCGTTATCCGGTATGTCGCGGCCGAAGGCGCCCAGGTTAAGGCCGGCGACACGGTGCTCATCATCGAGTCCATGAAGATGGAACTGGAGATTAAGGCCACCGATGCCGGAAAGGTGCATTTCCTTGCGGCCCCGGGAACCCAGGTGGCGGCCCAGCAGCCTGTGGCCGAAATCGGCGGGGTCCCCAGCGCGGTTCCGGTCCAGGCCGCTCCTGCCCAGGAAGCCCCTGGGGCGGCTCCTGCGGCCGCTCCGTCGGAAGGCGCTACGGTAATAGCCGCGCCTGTGGCCGGGACTGTTATCCGCTACGCCGTAAACGAAGGCGCAGGCGTGAAACCCGGGGACACGGTAATTATCATCGAGTCCATGAAAATGGAACTGGAAATCAAGGCTACCGCGGCGGGAAAGGTGCACTTTCTGGCGTCAGCCGGAGCCCAGGTAGCTTCCCAGCAGCCTATTGCTGAAATAAACTAAGAGGATTTGTATGTTATTAAACAGAAAAACTGACCCTGTTTGGGTATTGAAAGGGTGCATGATCCTGCTTGTCGCGGCTTTCTTGTTTTCCGCTGTAAGCGCTTCCTTCGCGCCCAGGGCGGCGGCGCAGAGTTCAGCCCCCGTTTCTGCCGATGAGCTTCCTTCGTTCAGAAATCTGGACGGCATTATCCCCAACAGCGAGAATCTGCCGGAGGTCAATTTCTTAAGTTTTATCGGAAACATTGCCAGGACTACCGGTATCTACGCCTTTATTAACAATATAACCGCCGGTGAAACCCCGGCGGGATTGCCTATCACCATTCTTGGCTGGCAGGAACTCCTTATGGTTATTGTGGGTTTCGTGGTGGTTTACCTTGGCGCGGCTAAGGGCTTTGAACCCATACTCCTGGTTCCCATCGGCTTCGGCATCATCTTTGTGAATATTCCCGGCGCCGGGATGGGTGATCCGGGGGTCTGGAACGAACAATTGCATATCTTTGAGCATCAGGGCTTCCTCAATATTATTTACAACGCCGGGGTGGGGAACGAATTCTT
>JAITEW010000058.1 GCA_031281855.1 Treponema sp. | reverse complement strand
AAGGGGTGCTTACCCTTGCCATAAACTATGCCGACAGCGAGGTATTCATCCGGGAAAGCGGGACCGGCGATCTTGTCTTTAAGGAATATATGGAAACGGACAGGTCCCGGTACTATGCCAGAATCTCCCGATCCGGGGAGACCTTGACGATTAAGAGCGGCCGGCGGCCCTGGTTCAACTGGTCATGGAAGGCCCGGGTGGAGATCTACCTGCCCCGGTCTTTCCGGGAAAATATCAGGATATCCACCGGCAGCGGTTCACTCCAGGCGGAGATAGACCTGCTGGATTACAAAACCATTGACGTTTCAGTAAGCTCCGGTTCCGTATCCTATAAACGCCTCTCAGCGGGAAGCGCTTCGGTCCACGTCTCAAGCGGCAGTTTAGATATAGCGGGCATCGGGGGCGATTCCCTTGTCAGCATCTCCAGCGGAAGATTGCAGATCGGGGAATTGTCCGGTCAGAAACACCGGATAAAAACCTCAAGCGGCCGCATGAGAATAGATTCCATCCAGGGCGACAGCGCCATCGAGGTAAGCAGTGGAGGCGTTGCCATAGAAAAAGCCCGGGGCAAAATAGATCTCCGCGCCTCAAGCGGTTCTATAGATATCGTCGGTTTTTCCGGCGAAGGCAGCTTCGATCTAAGTTCCGGGAACCTCAGCCTGGACATGCTGGAACTTACCGGGGATCTGCGGTTTACCATCAGCAGCGGGGACATAGAGTTGAAACTCCCGGGGGAAATATCCTTTAATCTGGACGCCGTTACAGGCAGCGGGAAAGTACTGGTTTATGAAGGAGGAAGCGAGACTATACGCGCCTCGGGAAAAAGTACCGTCCTCCGCCCCATCGGGGCCTCCTCGGAACGGACCATTTATGCCCGAACCAGTTCAGGAAGCGTCAGGATATATCGGGAGAAATAAGGGAACCTTATGCGCCCTGCGTTCCCTCAAATCTGCCGGCCACGGAGCAGCTGCACCGAATCAGGCCAGCGGTGCTTGGGATACCGGCCTTTCATCTCCTTCCTGACTTCGGCGTAAGAGCCTTTCCAGAAACCGGGAAGATCCGATGTTATCTGAATGGGCCGGTCCGCAGGGGAAAGGAGATGAAACACCACCGGCACGCCCAGGATACGGGGATGGACGGCAATGCCGAAGCAGTCCTGGAGCCTGGCGCTGAGTACGGGTTCCCCTGAACGGTAATCCAGGGCCCTTGGCCGTCCCGAGGGCAGGGTAAAGACGCCGGGAACTTCGCGATCCAGAATTGCGGATAGATCCCATCCCAAACGGGTTTTCAGCGCGTTTTTAAGCGATGAATTTGAAAAAACAGGCCCTGCACCAGGATTTTGTGAATCCCATACAAACGGGCCGAGCCAGAGAACAGCGTCCCGGATAAGGGCCTCGCCGGTCCATGCGCCGGGTTCCGGCAGGGTTCCGGTTCCGCTCAGGCCCGCGTTTTTTGCGTTAGCGGCGAAGAAGCGAATCCGTTCCAGGAGCCGCAGGCACGCGCCTTTTTCCTCATCCCAGGGAAGGACGCCGAGACCCTTTTCCGCAAGCAGCGCCGGGAGGGCGGCAGCGGCTTCTTCCCTGGTGCTCTGCCGCTTTTCCTCTAACAGCAGGAGCCTTCCGGCGCTGCGGCGCAAGATGGTCCTGGGAACCAGTCCTTTCCACTCCACTACGGCATCGGCTGCAGCATCTTTTTCCAGAAGCTCCAGGGCCTTCTCCGCGGACAGCGGAGCCGCAAGGCGTATAAAACCCAGGCGTTCCCCGGCGTCCACTTCCGCCGCTGCGATCCATTCGGCGTTTTCCAGCGGGCCTTCAATCCGGGCTTCCCTGCCTGACGGAAACCGGAAGACCCCTCCTGTACCGCAGGCTCCCTGGTTCCGGGCAATGCGGTCCGGGAAGGCTTCGGCAAGAAGCTCCCCTACTCCCGCTTCTTCTTCCATAGTCCAGGAGAACGCCGGGCCGCTGTTGTTTCCCATACGGTTCATAAGATCCCCGGCTGTTTCGGCTATGGTTTTTGACCACTGCGAACCTGGGCTGCTCCTCAGGGTTTCAAGACGCCTGCGGAAATCGCCGTCTCCGGCAATGCCTGAGCCGTCCCGTTCAGAGAGGATCGCCGCTGAAACACAGGCCAGGGACAGCAACCCCTTTGCCCTTCCTGCGACGCAGAGGCTTGCCAGCCGGGGTTCAAGGCCCAGGCGGGCCAGTTCCCTGCCCTTGTCCGTAACTTTTCCTGCTTTGTCCGACGCCCCAAGGAGGGCCAGGAGTCCCATGCTTCTTTGCCATGCCGCATCAGGAGGCGTTTCAAGCCACATAAGGGATTCCCTTGAAGAAAGGCCCCAGATAAGGCATTCCAGCGCAAGGCCGGAAAGATCGACCCGCCGTATAGCCGGTTCGGTTTCTTCAGGCCTCGCATCGCCTTGTTCCCAAAGCCTCACGCAGGCCCCCGGTTCCAGACGCCCTGCCCTTCCCCTCCGCTGATCCGCAGATCGCATGCTCGCGTTCTCCAGCGCAAGACGGTTCATACCTGTAGGGATATGGAACCGCTCCAGCCGGACATAACCGGTATCGACGACCAGGGTAATGCCGGGAATAGTAAGGGATGTTTCGGCAATGTTGGTAGAAAGGATAATGCGCCGCCTGGGACTCAGGCGGTCAGGGGCGATTATCTTCCGCTGCTCGTTAAGGGGAAGGCTGCCGTGGAGCGCGAGGATTTCCCGGTCCTTTATGCACGGAAGATCGCTTGCAGCCAATGCCGAGCGGGCATCTTCGATCTCCCTTTTTCCGGGGAGGAAAACCAGAACGTCCCCTTTGCTCTTCACGGTATCTGCTGCAAGAATTCGTTCCAGCGCGTCCGCGGTTTCCGTCCCAAGTTTGAAGCGCCGGCCTAAGGGGAGGTATTCCGTTTCTACAGGGAAGATGCTTCCGGGACATTCGATAACAGGAACCTCTGAGTCCAAAGACCTGTTTTCAGCGTGATTGAGAAACGCCGCTGTTTTTGCGGCGTCCATAGTGTCCGACATAAGGAGCATCCGCACCCGGGAACCCATACGCCTCAGATCCAGCATGAACGCCAGAGCCAGATCGGTGTATACCGAACGCTCGTGAAACTCATCGAAAATGACGGTCCTGATTTCCTGGAGAGAAGGATCAGACTGAAGCCGCCTGATAAAGAGCCCTTCTGTCAGGACTTCGATCCTGGTGCGCTCAGAAACGTTCCGTTCAAGCCTGACCGAGTACCCTACCCTGCCCCCGGTTTTCTCGTTGATAAGCTCCGCCATCCTTGACGCCGCAGCTACCGCAGCAGCGCGGCGCGGTTCCAGCATAACGATCTTCCCGGCTTCCCGGGATTCCTCAAGCCGTTTCATCAGCCCCAGGGGAACCAGGGTGGACTTGCCGCTTCCCGGATCGGCGCGGACTATAACTGCGCCGCGTTCCTCCAGGGCGGTGCAAATCCCGTCCACATAAGGGGCCAAAGGGAGGCGGAGACAGGACGCGTCATTAACCGGCTTCACCTATGTTCCCACTGAACAGGGTACGAAAGGGCCGCTAAAACAACTCATTTTGCCTGGCCTTTCCGGTTTTTCCCTGACGGCTTATTTTGGCCTGATCCCCGGCGTCCTGGGGATGTTCAAGGAGGGACAAAAACTGTTCCTCGCTGATGATAGAAACGCCCAGTTCACGGGCTTTTTTGTTTTTCCCTGAACCTGATTCAGGATCGTTGGTTACCAGATAGGAAAGATCCTTTACCACCGACGATTTAGCCGAAGCGCCAAGGGCTTTTATTTTTTCCTCCGCTTCGTTCCGCTTCATAGACTTGAGTTCCCCTGTAAAACAGAAAGAAAACCCTTTAAGAGGTATGGCGTCGGCAGCGGCAGGCGGCGCGATGGAGATGATCCCCTTAGCGAGGACTTCGTCCATTTCAGCGGCGCATTCTTTAAGGCCCTCGACTATGGTTTTTGCGGTAACCTCCCCTAAGCCGTAAACCGCCGCAAGGTCCTGCACCGAAGCGGCCCTGAGTTTTTCCAGAGTATCAAAACCTGCGGATACGGCTTTTTCCATAATGAGTTCCCCTACGCCTTCGAGGTCAAACCCCGCGATAAAGGCTGCCAAAGGGAGCTCCCGTTTGGCGCGGATATGGCGTACAACTTTGGCAGCCGAGATTTCTCCCATACGTTCAAATTCCGCAAGTTCTTCAGCTTCAAGGGTATAGAGATCCCCTATTTTCACCACCCGTTTCTTTTCAAATAACTGGCCCAGGAGTTTTTCCCCAAGCTCCCTTATGTCAAGAACAGAAACCCACTTATCAAGACGGTGGTGGAGCCTTTTGGGACATCCCGGGTTGGGGCAGTAAAGCCTGGTCCCGCCATCGACAAGGTCCGCGCCGCAGACGCCGCAGGCTGCAGGGAATTGGATAGCGGTTTTTTCCCCCTCTTCGTTAAGAACTCCTTCCGGCGCGAGTCCCTCGATTTTTGGTATAATTTCGCCCCGCTTAACCACAGAAACCGCCGAACCGATTTGAAGGCCCATGGCGCGTATCATGTCGGGGTTGTTCAGGTTTGCCCGCTGGACAGTGGTGCCCGCCAGGCGGACAGGATCGATGATGCCGATAGGGGTATACGTGGCGCCGCTTTCGCTCCACACGACTTCCCGCAGTATGCTAAAGGCGGTTTCAAGCTCGAATTTAAACGCTATCTGCCGTTCCGGCCTGGTCCGCCTGAGATCGGTCATATCCGTCGCCCGGTCCTTGACTACAAGGCCGTCGATATCCACTGAAAGTTTTTTTCGCTTTTCGGCGGTTTCAACCCTGAAAGCGATAACGGCTTCGGGATCTGAAAATTCCCTGGTTTCGGTTACCGCGAAGCCCCGTTCTTTGAGCCACGCGATTTTTTTCATCTCGTCGGTAAAGTACTTGTCCTTTCCTGCAGCCGCTGCGTCATAGGTGATAAGGGTAAGATCCTCGCAGCCAAGCCCGTCTTTGCGGCGCATGATGCCGTTAGCCGCGTTTCGGCAGTTGGCCTTGTCCTGGTACTTGCTCTTCCAGATCTCCCTGGTCATCACCACTTCCCCCCGGATGCCGCCGCTGAAATCAACGTCCAGTTTGGCAAGGACCCCGCGCATACGGAGCGCGTTTTTGGTTATCTCGTCGCCAATGACCCCGTCCCCTCTGGTGACCGCCGCTTCAAGGTTTCCCTTTTTATACTGAAGTTCGAGGCTTGCGCCGTCGAGCTTGTACTGGACCACATAAGAACGGGGGGCTATTTTTGCCGCCCATTCCCGGAATTCTTCGGGATTAGCCGCCTTTTCCTGGCTGCCCATAGGGATAAGATGTTTCGCTTTAGGAAAACCGTCTGTACCGTCAGAAAGGCCGTCGGCGCCGATTTTTTTTATTAGAGGATTATCAGGATCCAGAGATTTAAGCTCATCCCAAAGTATGTCGAATTCGGGATCTGAAATTTCCGCCTCTCCGTTGTAGTATGAATCCTGGTACCGCTTAATAAGACGTTCAAGGGCGTTAATCCTTGATGTATCTTTTTTCACCTTGTCACTCCGTTTGCACAAAATACAGTTCCCGAATTTCGTGGTTCTTCATAAGGCCCTTGGACTCGAATTTCGTCTCAGGCCTCCAGGTCTGACGAGGGGCAAAGGCTTCGTATTTATTTGCCAGCCCCGGGGTAGCCAGCAGTTCCCGCAGCGCCCAGTCTCCGTAAGCGGCCCAGTCGGTTACCATATAGATATACCCGCCCGGAACAAGCCGGGATGCCAGCAGATCCGTAAAGGGCCGGGTCACAAGCCGCCGTTTTTGATGGCGCTTTTTCGGCCACGGGTCGGGAAAAAAAATATGAAACGCCTTTACGGAATGTTCCTTGACCCTCGCTTCAAGGACCTCCGCAGCGTCGCCTTCGATAATACGGATATTTTTAAGTTCCCGGTTTTCAATTTCCCAAAGAAGCCTGCCTATCCCGGGGCGGTGGACCTCGATTCCAAGGTAATTGAGATCCCGGTTCGCTTCGGCTATAAGGGCAGTCGCTATACCCATGCCGAAACCTATTTCGACGATTACAGGGCTGGTATTGCCGAATAGCCCTGTAAAATCAAGTGCGCCCTGAGGGGTATCGCTGTTTACGCAAAAAAGGGGGCCCAGGGTTTCGTACGAACGCCGCTGGGCCTCGCTCATCCTCCCTTGCCTGAGGACATAGCTCCTGACCCGCCGGAATCCGGTCACCGTACCGCCGCCGCTTCAGTAAGGGATGATGTATGGTACTCAGGATCCTCGGCCCAGAGGGCCAGGGATCGGACGCTGTTTGAAAGCTTCAGGTCCTGGATGCTTCCTTCGATATCAGGAGGGGAAACCGTTTGGAGTATGTTTCCCTGCTGATCGTAGCAAATAAAGCGGTTTACAGGGTACAGGGAATCAATACGGTACCGCCCTTCGCTTACAGCCACGAAGGGGAAGGGATATCTGGGATCCCTCGGGGCGTCGAACGTGAAGAGCCGTTCCGTCCGTTCGCCGCCTTTATTGATCAGCACCGCCCGGTACTGGCCTCTGGGAAGGCTTTCGCCTTCAGGCACCGCAATGCTGCGGCTGCCTATCCAGGTTTTTCCGTTTTCATCCACCCGTATCCAGTCTTCGGGGCTTAAAAGCCACCTGAGCCCTTCCCGGTCATGATAGAGGTAGAGTTCCCCGAGGTTCTCAATCCCGTCGTCGTCTTCAGGGATCACGAAAAAGGAGAAACGCTCTTCCGGTTTTTCATCGCTCTGATAATAGACCAGTTCCATAAACCCATAGGCGATTTTCGGCTCCGTTCGGGAACAGGAACAGACAAAACCGGCTAAGACGCAGAACAAAAAAAGAGAAATTCGATATTTTAGAACTTGAGGCTGTTTCAAAACTTCAGTTTTTTGAACAGCTTCCTTAGAGTTACGAACCTTTTCCATGCATTGATTATACTGAATGGAGAGGAATAAATTCAACGATCATTTTTTCATGGTTTTCTATATGATATGATAAAGCCTTTTTTTGAAGCCTCCCGGTATCAGCCCTGAACCACAAGATCCAGGCTGCTTTTCAGGTCGTTCCAGAGGGTCTCTTTGTCTTCAAGGCCCGTGTGGATGCGCACCATGGTGCTGTCTTTTCCGGGGACGCTGACGAGGGATTCGAAGCCTCCCCAACTGGGGCCCATGCCGAACCACTTGAGCCTGCGCACGAAAAGCCGCGTCTGGGCGGGATTGCTCATGCAGTTAAGTTCAAAACTCAGGGGGCTGGTAAAGCCTTCCATCTGGGATTTGGCCAGCTCGTGCTGGGGGTGGCTCTTTAAGCCCGGGTAATGGACCCTGCTGACCGCCGGGTGGGCCTCAAGGTTGGAGGCGATGTACATGGCGGTTTCTGCGTGGGCTTTAAGCCGTACCTTTAAGGTCCTGAGCCCCCTTATGGCAAGCCATGCTTCCATAGGCCCCAGTATGCCGCCGTAAAATTCCCTTACCTGGTGTACCTTGTCCATAAGAGGGGCGTTGCCGGCTACAACCCCTGCGATAATATCGCTGTGCCCGCCTATGTATTTTGAAACTGTATGTATCGAAAGATCGACCCCCATGGTAATGGGTTTTTGATAAACAGGCGTAGCCCATGAATTGTCAATAGCGGTAACGATTCCCCGCTCTTTTGCCAGTGCGGCGACTTTCCGTATATCCTGGAGTTTGAAAACCATCGTCGAAGGGCTCTCGAGGTAGATCAAGGTTGTGTTCTTCCTGATGGCTTTTTCAAATTGAGAAACGTCATCGCCTGTAACAAAGCTTGTTTCAACGCCGAATTTCCCAAGCTGGTTTTCGAGAAAAAATTTAGCCGGTCCATAGGAGGTTTCAACGGCAACGACATGATCGCCGCTTTTTACGTTTGCCAGGATCGCTGCCGAAATAGCCCCCATGCCGGAAGCGAAGGCCAAAGCCCTGCCGGCTCTTTCAAGGGCCGCGATTTTGCGTTCAAAAATGCTTACCGTAGGGTTGCTGTTCCTTCCGTAAACAAAGGGCCTGGGCTTGCCATCGTCCATCGCCTCTTTCGGGATTACATGAAGGGAATTCATGTAAACCGGAGGAACTACGGCATCGTTATGGGATGAGTACTCGTCGGCAAGGTGCGTAATGATGTCGCTGTCATTCAAAAATTCATTGGGTTCCATATCATCCTCTCTTTTTAAGTATAGTGATTGCTTAAAAATTTTCCCGCCTATCCAGGACCAGGGCGGCTCTTACATAGATCTTCACTGCGTCAAAAATGTCTTTAAGCCGCAGGGCTTCGTTGGCCTGATGGGCGCCTCCA
>JAITEW010000014.1 GCA_031281855.1 Treponema sp. | reverse complement strand
CTTATGATTTTTACCAGAAGAACAAAATCGGCGACCTTATGGCCAGGGCAATAAACGATCTTGGCGCTGTACGGGAGTCTATCGGTATGGGCCTTGTCGCCTTGGTAGACGGAACGGTTATGGCAGCGGCTATTCTGGTCATCATTTTTGTCCAGGACCCCGGGACCGCAATCCTCGCGGTAATCCCCCTGCCTGTTATCACTTTGATCATCCTCTTTTTCGGCAGCGCCGTAGGGAAGCGTTTCCAGCGGGTCCAGGAATGTTACTCCGCTATGAGCGGGACCGTTCAGGAAACTTTCGCCGGCATCAGGGTGATAAAATCCTTTGTAAAAGAATGGTGGTTCATAAAAAAGTTCGCTGACACCAACGACGACTACCGGGACGCCAATATGTTCCTGGTCAGGCTTTTCGGTTTCTTTTTCCCTTTTATCACCTTCCTTTCAGGGCTGACGGTTCTTATTGTGCTTCTTGCCGGCGGCATACGTGTGGCAGAGGGGATGATGAGCCCCGGGGATCTTGTGGCCCTTTTCAGGTATATGCAGATGCTTATCTGGCCCCTTATGGGCGCCGGTTTTATGGTCAACATGATCCAGCGCGGCGCCGTAAGCCTGGGGCGGATAAATGAGATTATGAATACAGTTCCTGCTATCGCTTCTCCCCGTGTTCCTGCGGCTCCGTCCCCTTCATACCAGGGGCCTGTCATTGAAATACGGGATCTGAGTTTTTCGTATTTTAACGGCCCCAAGGCGCTGGACGGCGTAAACCTGACGGTCATGCCTGGGGACATAGTGGGAATTCTGGGCCGTACCGGTTCCGGAAAATCAACCCTTATCAGGGCCGTTACCAGGATGATAGACCCTCCTGCGGGAACGGTTCTTGTTAAAGGGCTGGAAGTTTCTTCCTGGGACCTGGGAAGCCTGCGGAAGCTGTTCGGCGTCGTCCCTCAGGATTCGTACCTTTTTTCCGACTCTATCAGGAGCAATATAGGTTACGGCGTTCCGGCGCCGGACAGCGGCGCAGTAGATGAAGAAGGGCTTCTCCTCAGCGCCGTATCGGCTTCGGCTATTGACCGGGACCTCAAAGAGTTTTCTTCAGGCTGGGATACCCTCATCGGGGAACGGGGCCTTACCCTGTCAGGAGGGCAAAAACAGCGGACTGCTATAGCCCGGGCTCTTGCGGCGGACCGGGAAGTCCTTATCCTGGATGATTCACTTTCTGCAGTGGATGCCGAAACCGAGAGGCGGATACTGAACGCCCTTCTGGATTTGCGGGATGAAAAAGCCCGGGCTGGGAAGTCCCTGAGTATGATCATCGTTTCCCACAGAGTTTCCACTCTGGGCAGGGCCGGTACGGTGATAGTGCTGGACAAGGGCCGCGTCGCCGAGGCCGGTTCCCCGGATGAACTTCTTCACAGCAGCGGTTTCTTCGCCCGTACCGCTGCGCTTCAGCGTCTTGGGGAGGAATCGCCGGAAGCTTCGCCTTCCACGGAGGGCAGGAGTGTCTGACTACTTTGATACCGAAGAGGTGGTAAAGAGTTACGATCAGAAAATATTCCGCCGTATTCTTGGATGCCTTAAACCGTATTCCCTCCTTATGGCTGCGGCTCTCATCGCCCTGGCTGTTTCCACTTTAGGAGAGCTTATTATTCCTGTCATTCAGCAGCAGGTTATTGACAGGCACATCGTCGTCCGTTTCCTGGTGTTACGGCAGGATCTTGCGAAAAACGCGCAAGGCATAAGCGCAGGCAGCCTTGAGGAACTGGAAAAGGCGGTTTCTTCCCCCGGGGTCCTGGAAGCAGGAGGGCGGGCCTTTATCCGCCTTGACCGTAAGCTAAGCCTCTCAAGCAGGGCGGAAACGGAATTCCGGGACAAAGGGATTCTGGATGAAGAAGACTGGTACGCCTTTGAGTACCTGAAAGATTCCCCGGCTGCCGGGGCGGTGGAAAAAAGCCCCTCCTTTTTTCTCCTGAACGAAGAACCGTCGCAGGATCGCGTTACCGCTGCTATCAGGAAAAAAGATCTGTATTCCTTAGCGCCTGAGGAAATCGCCGCGATCCGGTCAGGAGACATAGCGGTTATCATTCAGCAGGTAATTTTAATTTTCGCTGTTTTGCTTCTGGTATTTGTTTTTACTTTTATCCAGACCTGGAGTGTCTCTCTCATAGGACAGAAGGTGATGAAGGATATACGGCTTGAGCTTTTTTCTAAAACAACATCCCAGTCTACCGCGTTCCTTTCACGGCATCCTGTCGGCAGGCTCGTAACCCGCCTTACAGGGGATGTTGAAACTATCAATGAATTCTTTAATTCCGTACTGGCAGCTTTCCTCAAGGACCTTTCGATAATGACTGGCGCCATGATCACCCTTTTTGTTCTTTCCCCAAAACTGGCCCTGGCGGTCCTGGCCGCCCTGCCGCCGGTACTGGCCATAACCGCCCTGAGCCGGGTCAAGGCCCGGGACGCTTTCCGCCGCCAGCGGGTCGCCTCGTCCAGGGTAAACTCGTACCTCTCCGAGCGGCTTTCGGGCGTGCAGATTGTGCAGCTCTTTGGAGGTGAAAAGAAGAGCGCGAAGGATTTCCTCGAAAGAAACCGGGAACTGCTCAACGCGAACTTAGGGGAAATGTACGTCTTCGCCACCTTCAGGCCCCTGGTTGAATGGTTCGCAACCCTGGCAGTTTCGATTGTCATTGTAGCCGGCAGCGTTATGGTTTTGCATCTTTCTGTTTCCCTTGGAGTGCTTATCGCGTTTATCAATCTTATCGGTTTGTTTTTTAACCCCCTTATGGACATTGCCGAAAAATACACGCTCCTTCAGTCGGCCATGGCAGGCGGCGAATGGGTCTTCACGCTTATGGACACAAAAGAACAGATCCCCGACAAAGGCGTCCGCCGGATAGAAGGAGCGGTCCGGGGTCATATCGAATTTGATGACGTGCGCTTTGCGTACAAAACAGGGGAAGATGTTCTCAGGGGCCTCAGCTTTACGGTAAACCCCGGGGAGATGGCTGCAATCGTAGGCTATACCGGCGCGGGAAAAACTACTATTACCAATGTGCTGACCAGGCTCTGGGATATACAGGGAGGGGGGATACGCCTTGACGGCGTTCCTGTTCAGAATATCCCGCTTCAGGAACTGCGGCGGACCTGCCTCCCGGTACTCCAGGATGTGTTTCTTTTTTCAGGCACAGTAGCCGAGAATATCAGCCTGGGCCTGCCGCTTCCGGAAGCTGCAATTGAAGAAGCCGCAAAGGCGGTGCATGCACACGAATTTATTTCGTGTCTCAAAGAAGGCTACCGCACGGTGCTTTCGGAAGGAGCGGCCAATATTTCTTCAGGACAGCGGCAGCTTATCAGTTTCGCCCGGGTCATCGCCCATAACCCTGCGGTGGTAATCCTCGACGAGGCTACCAGCTCTATTGATACCGAAACGGAACGCCTCATCCAGATGGGCATACAGAGGGTCCTTGCAGGGCGCACATCTATCGTTATCGCCCACCGGCTTTCCACTATACGCAGCGCCCACCGCATCCTGGTGCTTTCAGGCGGCCGTGTCGCCGAGGAGGGCAGGCACGATGAGCTTATTGCGAAGAACGGCCTTTACGCGGGACTCTACAGGCTGCAATACCAGGAAGAATCTTAGGAAAACGCTCATTAACGTGACGTCAATCGGCGTTTCCCTAACACTTTTTGTACAAAAACTTTCAATTCAATAAAGCCGCCGCATCGGGGTGCCGCCAGCGCTGGGCTATATCCGCGGGACTCTCAGCGGCTATGTTTTTGACTCCCTTAGGGGCGCCCAGTTCGATAAGCTGCATTATGACAGCAGTATCCCCGGCCTGCGCCGCATAGTGGAGGACTGTGTTGCCTGAACCGTCTTTTGAATTGATAGCCCTTCCTGAGAAGATCGCCCTTACGGCATCGTAACCCCGGGAAATGGCCAGCTCCGCCGGGCACCTCCCGTCCCTGGCGCTCAGGTAAACATCGGAGCCTGAATCGGCTAGTAGTTTTGCCGCGTCCCAGGCGTTAAGATCCAGAGCCAGGCGCAGAGGGGTACGGCCTTCCGAATCCAGAGCCGATGTTCTGGCCCCAAGATCCATGATAGTTCTGATAACGGAAACCGGGGCCTTTTCCTGAACCGCTATATGCAAGGGGGAACTGCCGTAATCATCGGAACCGTAAAGCCGGTCCCTGGTCAGGAGGGTTCTTACCATCTGGGGTGACGCTGCCAGGGCGTTTTGGAAAGGCGTCCGGCCGCTGGAATTTCTGGCGTGAATCGATGCGCCCCAGCCCAGAAGTAACACAGCAATATCGTTCCGTTCAATCGCCGCTGCTATGTGCAAGGGAGTATCTCCCCGGAAATTGCGGGTGTTAGGGTCCGCCCCGTTGTCCACCAGGCGTTCCATAGTAACCGGGAAACCGGCCATAATAGCCTCTACAAAGGGTGTATTCCCGTCCGCGTCGCGGACTTCAAGATCCGCGCCCCGTGCCAGGAGGAGGCTTTCAATATCGTTCATCCCCAGGCGTATGGAATCGTGGAGAGGCGTTTTGCCGTTAAGGGCATGGGCATTAATGTCCAGCCCAAGATCCAAAAGAGTTTCCGCAGAACGCCTGGCGTTCCAGCGTACCGCCGCATGGAGGGCCGTATTTCCCAGAGTATCCCGGCTTCCCAGGTTGGCCCCGTTGGCAATGAGAACCCTGATGGTCCCGGGAGCGTTTTGTTTGACCCCTGCGAAAAGAGGCGTCTCTCCTGTGGCGTTGGCGGCTTCAGTAGCGGCCCCAAGCTGGATAAGAAGGGGAATCCAATCCTCGTACTGCCACTGCGCCGCGTAATGCAGGGCAGTATTGCCCAGGCCGTCCCTGGCAGCCAGAGTCTGCGAAGTGAGCATCCAGCGCCGCAGTTCTGAGGCATCCCTTCCAGGCATGGGGAAGCTGAGGTAAAGGGGGCTTTCGCCTTTAGCGTTAGGCGCGAATATATCGGCCCCGCGGTTAAGGAGCAGTTCCCCTGCTTCCCGCTGGTTCATACGCACTGCTATGTGAAGGGCCGTGTCCCCTTCTTTGTTTCTGGCGTTTACCTGGCCTTTTTTGTCCAGCACATAGTTGATAATCTCCGTCCCCCCACGGTTCCTGATGATAAGATGGAGCATCGTATTGCCCTGATTATCGTTATGAAGCACCGTCTCATCCGTGATCAGGGTGTAAAGCAAGGGGCTGCCCTTTGTAAGGGCCATCTCAAAAGGAGTAACGCCGTCGTTATCAGCAGCGAATATATCGGATTTATACTGAAGCAGCAGAGGGATGTAATTGGATCGGCCTTCCTGAACCGCAAGGTACAGGGGGGTCTTGCCGTCTATGTTGCGGATAGTCACATCAGCCCCTGCAGAAAGCAGCGTCTGGATAAGCTCAGGGGATCTGTTGAGGATGATGGCTATGTGGAGAGGCGAATCCCCATGTTCGTCCCGGAGGTTCACGTTGGCCCCGTGGGAAAGGAAGAGTTTTAGCGCTTCAAGATGAGTCTGAGGGGGGAGGGCAATGTGAAGAACCGTGTTCCCCTTGGCGTCCTGGGCATTCACTCCTGCACCGCGATCCAGCAGAGTTTCCATGACCCTGATGTTTCCTGAACGGGCCGCTTCGTGGAGAGGAGTCGCTCCGGAAGCGTTTTTGATATTCACATCCGCCTGTTTTTCCAGGACGAACTCGATGTAACCCATATAGCCCTCTCTGGCTATATAATGAAGCGGCGCCATGCCGTCCGCGCTGCGGATATTGTAGTTAGAAGTCCGCGCCGCAGGGGCAATGTAGGTGTAAAGCGGATTTTCCGATACCGCTCCGGCCAGGATGAGATGTTCCGCCGCTTCGGCATGGTTCCTGGAACTGGTCCTTTCCAGGGTTATATCCAGCGCGGTTTTTCCCTGGCTGTCCTTTCCGGCGAGGTCGTTTCTACCGGCTTTTAAGATAGTGTCAATAGCCCCGGCGCTTCCGGCTTCAGCGGCGATATGCAGTATGGTCCTGCCGGAAGCATCGGTGTTCTCCAGATTTGCCTGGGTCAGAAGGGCTTTAAGGAAATCCCCGTTCTCTTTGACGCCGATCTGGGCAGGACTCGGACCCCCTTGAGGTGAATGATGAATATCCGAGCCCCCTGATGCAAGAACTCTTGCTGTAGCGGCGTCCATCTTTTCGGCGCTGATATCCAGGGGAATCCTGTCCTGCCGGTCCAGGGCGTTCACCCTGGCCCCTAAAGCGATAAAGAAAGCAGCCAGATTGGAATCCCTGTTTTCTGCAGCCAGATGGAGAGGCGTCCTGCCCAGGCTGTCTACGGCGTTTACGTCCACTACGCCCATAAAATAGCGCCGGGCCCTGTCCCCTTCGCCCCGAGCCAGGAGGGTCCACACATCATCCTCTACCAGGACTGTGGCGTCTGAATTGGGGATCTGCTGTACTGCCGGGGTATTGGACGAGCATCCCCCCAGGACGCTTATAAATAAACCGGTTCCGCAGACAACTACGGCCAAAAAGAGATTTTTGTTCATCATATTACGATCATCGACAGGAAAGATTATTGACATAAGCCGGATAAATTTGTTATACTATCAGCGTTTACTGTACAAGGATTTTAGACAATGCGGCCTTGGTGGAACTGGTAGACACGCCAGCTTGAGGTGCTGGTGCCGAGAGGCATGGAAGTTCAAGTCTTCTAGGCCGCAATTGCTTACA
>JAITEW010000340.1 GCA_031281855.1 Treponema sp. | reverse complement strand
GGCAGACTACCACTGATCCCCGATGCCGCAGTGATACTGAAACAAATCGGCGAGGCTTCTTTTACCGGGGATGTTGGAAATATATGGATCGAAGCAAAGGCGCTGGAACTCGTTTCGGTCGTCCTGGACTGGCACAGGCGGCTTGGGGCTGTGGCAGCCCCGCCTCTTAAGGAACATGACCAACTGGGAATCGCCGAAGCGATACGCTATGCCGAGGAGTATCTTTCCGGGCCGCTTACCCTCCAGGCATTGGCACGGCAAGCCGCCATGAGCATGAGTAAATTTACCGCCGTCTTCAAAACGCACACCGGCCTTTCCGCCGCTTCTTACATCCGCCGTTTGCGTATGGACCAGGCGATGTATCTGCTGAAAAATACAACCGCCCCCTTAAGCGATATTGCCGGGCTGGTAGGCTACAAACACCAGTCACGGTTTTCCACCCTCTTTCGTGAACAATTTGGCGTTATGCCGAGTGAGTTTCGCAAACGGGAATGAGTAGCATAAAAATGCAAAGGAGATATAATAACCATGAGTAGATTGCAAGGCGTATCCGATACATTATTTATTCCCTTGGTGGCGCGTATATCTGTATCAAAAGAATTTTCTGAATATTTTTTTGATGAAAAAGCCCTGCCATTAGAAAAATACATTCCGGACGACACCATACAAAAAAGGTCGTCTGAATACTCATTGTTGGCTTCCGTTGCCAGATACTACAATCTCGACTCAATGGTAAAGGCGTTTATTAAGAAAAATGGCAAAAGTAATATCGTCTATCTTGGCACAGGATTTGAAACGGCATATTACCGCTTAAATGAACGAATCGCAACTTTTTATGAGATTGATCTGCCCGATGTAATTGCCGCAAGACGTACGATATTAGGGGAACATACAAATGAACGGTTAATTGCCGCTAATATATTCGACATGGAATGGACAAAACAAATCGATAAATCAATTCCAACGTTGCTTGTCGCTTCCGGTGTTTTCCAATATTTCAAAGAGAATAGGGTTATCCAATTTATTAATGATGTAAGAAAGACTTTTTCAAATATTGAATTAATATTTGACGCAACTAATGAGACAGGCATCAAATACGCAAATAAGTATGTAAAAAAAACCGGCAATATCGATGCGTTTATGTATTTTTACATCAATGATAGCATAGAATTTTCAAAAATAACCGAAACAGAACTGATAGAGGAACGTGTTTTTTTCACCGATGCAAGAAAAATACTGGCAAAGAAGCTTGGATTATATACCCGAATCGCAATGAAAGTCGTTGATGATAAAAAAAGGGCTGTTCTATTACACCTTGGAATAAATTAACGTTAAAGCAATGAATGCCGCTCATAATCCGGCAACTTTGCTGCCGTGGTCTGTTTATGCTTGGTAGCTGAAGCTCACCAGGGCCTTCTATCCCGTCTCTACCGAAACTACGCACATTAAAAAGGGGGACAGCCTTCCCCCACGCTGCAGCCCGGCTTGCGCCGGTCTTCCGCTCCCCCCGTCTACGGGTTTCAGATTGACCGCGTTAACGGTCAACCTTGCCCCCGAAACGTCCCCAAAGAAACACGGAAAAAATTGCTCCGCAATTTTGCCAAATCATCTATGCCTAAACCCCAATCATCGCCCCAGCCTCTACCCCCCGGTAAACTATTTTCCCCGGCTCCCCTTTGTCATGCCTCTTGCTATTCCGCCCTTGAGGGGCGGGCAAGAGGCACGCCAACCCCTTCGGGGCCGGGGCTAACGCCAGGCGCCCGCTCAGGCAACCGTCCACCCTCCCGCTTTTAATTATCCCCAGCCCCTGCGGGGCCTTTTTTGCCCCCCGGCGGGAGCGCCCTGGGGCCGGCAGGAGTGAGACCCCAGGGCGCTCCCGCCTCAATAGGGGGCAAAAAATCATTAAGGGGGGACCGGGGAAACCTATCGGCGGCGTTGCCCGTCAGCTCTGTTCGTTATTTCATTTCTGGAGGTATTGTTATGTTTGAAGATGAAGAAGACCTGGAAGACGTAGAAACCCAAGCCGGAGCGGATGCCCGCAGGCGCCGCCGTCCTTCTTCGCTCCCCATGCGGACCGGAAAAGCCGCAGGGCACAAGCCCTACACCCCGCAATTTTCACCGTCGGCCACCGTAACGGTCCGACGCCTTGCGTGGGCCTTGCAGGTCTCCATGCCCAAAGCCGTGGACAGGGCGGTCAACGCCCTCCCGTCCCTTTTCCCGCCATCGCTTGTCTGTCCGTTCTGCAAAGACAGCACAAAATGCGAACTGTGCGCCTTTAGCCAGCCGCCCGCCGCGGAACAAGCGGCCCCGGCTGTCTAGCCGCAGCGCCCCCGGCTTGCGCCGGGGCATTGCGCTTTAAGGAGCCGCCCATGTTGTTGCCAGTTTTCAGCGGCCAGAAATACAGTTATTCCTACGAAACGGAAACCGGGAATTATTTGTTGCACGATAATGAATACAAATCCCATGTGTATTTACAAGGCGATAACGCCCGGATATTCCGGAAGGAGATTGAACGGATAGACAATCTTCCGGACCCGGAATACAAAACCGGCTTGCTAACGGAAAACGCCATCAGCGTCTATTTATAAACAAGAAGGACTGGCCGGCACAATCCCCGGACAGCCCTTTTCTTTTTTAACTCCTCGCTCCTCCCTTATCAGCCGCCATTCCCGTTCCCGCCGGAAGGCGCCGCCTTGGTTTTCAGGATCACCATATTCCCCTGCGGCCTTGTAACCAGAAACCCGTCCCGCTTG
>JAITEW010000318.1 GCA_031281855.1 Treponema sp. | reverse complement strand
CAATCTGTCCGCAGATTTTTTTCTTGTCTTTCATGTCTAACCCCATGTGGTCTCCCTTGTGTTCAGGTAGGACCAGTATAATTTGGGCTAGATTTTTATTTTGGCGCACACCCCCTTTTCACTTAGAAAAATTGTGGCGCAACGCGCTATCTTGTCTTTTGAAAGCTCAGGGGATATTATGACCTAAATTATGGCAGCGATGCTTTCACCTTACCGGCTTGGAAAGGCCCGGGATGTGTATAACATTTTCAATGTATTTAATTCCCTTTCGTGGCAGTTTCTGGTTGGGAACATTATTACCCTTTTTGCGTTACGGCTGAACGCGTCGTCAACATACATCGGACTTTTGAACGCTATACTCTATATTTCCTTCTTTTTCCTTCCATTGGGGAAGATCCTGACCAGGCGTTTTTCCATAATCGGAATCTTCAGCACTGCCTGGATTATCCGGGCCATAGGCATGGTTCCTATCTTGTTTGCGCCATTCGTGGCTTATGGGGGCAGGGAGGAAATTGCCCTGGTCCTGGTAATACTGGGGGTTTCGGTTTTCCATATCACCAGAGGCATAGGGATGATAGGCAACAACCCGGTTCTGAGCTTCCTCGCGTCAGGTCCCGACAGGGGCTCCTACATGACCCAGATCCAGATCATCAACAACGCTGTGGGCATGTTTGCGGGCTTTGTCATCGCCCTGCTCCTGGGCCGGGACCCCCCTCTCTTCCTTTATACGTTCATTTTCGCCATAGGCATCGGCACAGGGATCGCCAGCGGGATTCTGATGAGGAAAGTCCCGGAACCGGCTAAAGAAGAAACCGGGAAAACGATACGGTTCGTCGATATTGTCAAACAGGCTTTGTCCACCCCTTCGCTGCGGCAGTTCGTGGCGATCCTGCTTCTGGTGGCTCTGGTCTCCGGGGTGTCGCGGGCTTTCATCATTGTCTACAGCCGGGAAGTCTTTATGCAGAGCGACGGCATGGTATCGCTTTACGCGGTATTCGGGGGCCTGGGGGTGCTGATGATAGGGATGGTGATGAAATTCCTGGTAGACCGGATCGGGGCCAAACCTATCTTTATCATCTGCGTTATCATCGGCCTTTTGAGCATGGTTCCTATCGTGTTTTTCCCTGAAAGCCGGAGCGAGACTACGGTGGTCCTCTACCTGACCTTCCTTTTCTTTGTGATGAATTTCGGTTTCCTCGGCGCTGAAGGAATAGCCCAGACCTATTTCCTCGGGCTTATCCCTGTGGAACTCATGCTGGACATGGGGATACTCTATTTTTTCTGCTTCGGCCTCGCGGGTACAGGGGGGTCTTTCCTGGCCGGCGTGTTTCTGGATACCCTGACCGGTTTGGGGCTTACCTATTTCTGGGCTTTCAGAATACTCTACATCATCCTTATTGTTCTTACCGGGATTATCCTGGTGCTCCAGAGGAAAATGGTTCCCCTTGGAGCTATGCCCTTTAGGGGCGCCCTGGAAGTGCTGTTCTCGTTCAGGGACCTCAGAGCTATCTCGCTTTTAGACAAACTGAACAGGACCAGCGATTCCCAGGAAGAGGAAGCCCTCCTGGAAGCCCTCCACGATACTCCCTCGAAACTGTCTATCAAAGGCCTCCTTGTCCGGGCGAAGTCGCCGCGCCTGGCGGTGCGCCTTGAAGCCCTCAGGGCAATCGACGCCCTCAAAACCCTGGACGAAGCCGCGGAGCGGGCTCTGATGGACGACATTATTAACAACCCCTATACCACTGCCTATAACTCGGCCCGGATCCTTGGGAACCACGGCGTTTTCGCCGCTATTCCTCTCCTGAGGGAGCTTGCGTCATCCAGGGATTACATGCTCGCCGGGGAAGCGATGATAGCCCTGGCCAAACTGGGGGATCACGCCTTCCGCCCCCATATTGAACGGATAATCGCAAAAACCAAAAATCCCCGGCTCAAGATCATGGGGGTAGAAGCGTTCGGCATCTACGGTTCTCCTAATTCCCTGACAATTCTTCTGGACATACTCAGAGGCGCGCATCCGCCGCCTTATTTGCGGGACGAAGTTGTCCTGGCTATGGCCAGCATCCTGGATACCCAGAACCAGTTCTACCCCCTGCTGGTGCGCTTCCTTGCCGATGAATCCCAGGTTTCCACCCTGGCCATGGACGAGGCGGAATCCGCGTACGAATACTACGCATCGGTCCACGGACGAAAGCGGGTAAAAAAAGATTCAAACCTTGCGGAAATCGCCAGGCAGGCCAAGGCTCTCCTGCCTGCGGTCTCGGCTTTTGTCAAAGAAACCAGAGGCGGCCCCCTTTCGCGGTGGATCCTGGAGCTCCCTGACGACATAGCCCACACTATCGTCCAGGTGGTTCTTTCCGAATCGGTCCTGGACGACGAGCTTACCGGCCACCGCCGCCTCAAGCTCCTTATTGTCCATTGGGTCGCCCATGAACTGCGCTTCTGGACGAACAAGATAAAGCAGAGAGGGGAAAAGAACGGCTTGACCGGAGGGGCTTCTGTTTATTCGTGAGGTCTCCGCTATAGCAATACCGACCCAGCGATCTTTTGGCTTTCCGCCTCGCTTACCAGTTTGGCGATAACAGCGGCGGCGAAGGCCCCGGCGGTTCCGGCGCCGCGGCTGGTGATGATGTTCCCGTCGATAACCACCTTTTCTTCCTTCCATGCCGCGCCGGGGCTGTCTTTGGCTGTAACTTTTTCTTCCATACCCGGGTAACAGGTGAATTTTTTACCCGAAAGAAGGCCCAAAGGGGAAAGAACCACTGCCGGAGAGGCGCAGATGGCGCAGACCAGCCTGCCTGCTGCAGCCATGGCCTGTAAAAAAGCCCCGGTTTCGCCTGATGCCGCAAGGTTCGCGGCTCCCGGCATGCCGCCGGGAAGCACGACAGCGTCCCAGGCCTCAGGGGACAGCTTTTTTTGCTTAACCAGTGAAGCCAGAAGAACATCCGCAGTAACAGGGATGCCGTGGGCCCCTTTAACCACAGGGCTTTTGCCCACAGCAGCGGTAAGGGCCTCAACGCCGGCCCGGCGGAGATAATCGATAGGGGTAACCGCCTCGACTTCCTCGAAGCCGTCGGCAAGCAGGACAAGGGCTTTTTTTGCCATCTTTACACTCCCGGATAAGGTTTTTATGCTTCCGATTATAACAAAACCTCATTTTTTTTGACAGAATCCCGTACAGGGTATATACTGTCCGTATCGTATGAAGAGGCCGGATTGTACCTATAATGGCATCGTCTCCCTTTTGAGCGCCTTTTTGTTTTTACTAGGCGCGTGTATGATTTTTACGGTAAAGTATACCCTTTCGGACACGGTTCTCCCGCTCTGCTTCGATACTGTCGAAGCGGTTAACCGGAAATTCTTTATTATCAATTTTTACGTTTCCCTGGGCCTTTCCCTAACCGGCAATGGTTTCAGAAACCCCGGTTTATCCCAAGCGGCTGTCATCTTTCTCTGCCTTGTCTGTTTGGCTGTTTTCGTAAATTTAGCCCGCTATCTCAAGTGAATTGCATGACAGTTGCGGCTATGTGTTCACCAACATCATCGCCATTACCGACGCCGCTATAAGCTGCGGACGCATGCAAACCCGGAAAATGCAGGATACCTTCCAGTTGATTCAGAGCCAGGCGCGGGAAGGGCTAAAAAGGACCCGCGAAACCCTCTACTACGGTCCGCGGTCAATAGGGCTCTAAACCGTATCGTACAGGAAGCTTTTACCAATTCCGTACGCCACGGCCAGTCTACGAAGATCCTCGTCCATTTTTGGGAAGAGCCGGGAAGCCTTTCCATGACCGTAAGGGACAACGGCATAGGAGCCAAAAATATCATCACAGGAAGACGCAGGCTGATGATCCGGGAAAAACTGAAAATACTTCTGGCAGACGATCAGATCCTTTTTGTGGAAAGCCTCAAAACTTTTTTGAATAACTACGCTGAAGACATGACGGTAACGGGCATTGCCGTAAACGGCAAAGAAGCCGTCGCTATGGCAAAGCAGGACAAGCCCGACATTATTCTCATGGATATACGGATGCCGGAAATGGACGGCATAGAGGCGGTCAAAGCAATCAAACCCGTTCCACTTGGTAAGAGAACCGACAACAGCCCGCAAAGCCGGATAATAACTGAACCCAAACAGAATGACCATCATAGGGGCCAAAAAAACCAGAGCTGCAAAAATTTGATACCGGTTATACCGTCTTGACAATACCCCCCTGCCGGGTAATGGCGACAGAAGTAACATCCCGGGGCATGTACTTGTCCACATGGTCTTTGAGGAGCGGCCACCAGGCCATCCACCGGGGGTCCGAAGGCGTAAAATAACCGTTCTTCACCGCAATGGCGACTTCCAAAGGACTCAAGGCCAAGGCGTCGTTCCCGCTTATGACCGCCAGTTTCGCAAAATCATCATAATACAGATTGGTGCCGAAAAGCCTTGAGAACCAGGTGATATAATGCTCCCCTTCAGTGCTGGGGCCGAAAGACCACGCCCAGGGGGTAAAACCCGCGGCCTTGAGCTTCTCGCATGCCGCGGTATATTCGCTCCAGGTCCTGACAGGCATCTGGACCCCTGCTTTTTGGAGCATGTCCACATTATAGAAGACAAAGGTTCCCGTATAATCGCCGTTAATTACGTTGATGTCCCCGTTGATCCCCTATTGGCTAACACCAATTTATGCGGAAAGTATAAGGGCCCGCAGGAAGGCCCGCAAGTTATAAAAATACTATCAAAGCATGATTTTTTTCGGTATTTTTGTACTATTTGTACTATAAGAAATCTTCTATAAAAAAGATAAATCTGCCGGAAAGGGGCTTGCAAGCGTATTTCTCTCCAGAATAGAATAAATTCAGGATATATGGATATATAATGAAGCAAATCCTTATCATAGACGAGTCGGCGCTCTTCAGGGAATACCTCAAGCTAAAACTGGCAGACAACGGCATAGAAGTAAGCACCGGCATCAACGCTATGGACGGAAT
>JAITEW010000312.1 GCA_031281855.1 Treponema sp. | reverse complement strand
GGAAATTCGTCCCGGTCAGGGATGTCAGGCCGGAACAATCGCTGAAGGTGGATATCCAGATAGTCGTTGCCTCCGGGAAACTGATAGAGGTCAGGCCGGTACAACCTTGGAAGGCGTAGCTCCCGATAGACGCTGCCTCCGGGAAATTCACCGAAGTCAAACTGGTACGATAGTAGAAGGCGGAGTCCCCGATAGTTTTGATGTTCGCGCCGGTTACTTCCTTGAGGGCGGTAAAGTATTGGAACAAGGGGCTTGAGGAAGACACAGCTTTTGTGCTTTCGGCGGTATCAGGCAGGACAAGGCTAACGACATACTGCTCGCCGGTGTTATACGCGCCGGGATCAAACTCCGTGCCTATGCCTATAACGGCGTTGGCCGAAAGATCCAGGGCCACGTACTTTTGCGCCGTGTTTACCGCCGCCAGAAGACTTTCCCAGTCCCCGGCTTCAATCGCTGTCGGCAGCGGGATAGGAGCGGCGGTGGTTCCGCCTGCCGCTGTCGCAAGATAGGTTTCCACGGCGGCAACGCTGGTAAGGCGGAATGCTACCGTAAAGCTCAGGCCGATGCTTTGCGGGGCAATTCCGTTGCCGCCGCCGACGGTTACCGCGGCCGTGTAGGTTCCCACGGGAAGGCCCGTATTGGGGCCGACCGTAAAGGTTTGGGTTCCGTTTACCGGGATGCCCGCAATATCGCCGCCGTTAAGGGTAAAGCTCCCCGCATCGTCCCCTGTAAGTGCGGCGTTAAGGGGGCCTGTGGGCTGGTCCCCGGTGTTGCTTACGGTAACTACCAGATGCGTTACCGCCTCGTAGTAGGCGCCTGCGCCGGGAAAGGTGTGGCTGCTTTTGTCCAGGCCGATGCTGAAGGTTCCTACCGTAAAGCTCAGGTTAAATTCTTCGCTGATATTGTTGGTTTCGTTGTAAACGAGCACGCCGGTGGTATGGGTCTTCTTTGCAAGGCCGGTTTTGGGTCCCACCGTAAAGGTCCGGCTGGCGTTGGGCTGGATGCTCGTCAGAGTGCTCCCGCCGAGATTAAAACTGCTTTCGTCGGCTCCCGAAAGGGCTACGGTAAGCATGCCGGTGGCGCTGGTCCCGGTGTTGGTTACGGTTACGGTAAGGGGTTCTACCGCCGTATACCCGTAATTGGCAACAGGGAAGGTATAGGTTCCGGTTTCGCTCAGGCTGATGCCGTAGGCCGGATCGGGGCCGGGATCGGTCCCTCCGGCGGATACGGTAATGCTTACAATGAAACTCCGGGAAATAATGCCGCTCTGGCCGCTGACGATTACGGTTGCCGTGTAGATTCCCGCTCCAAGGCCGGTTTTGGGGCGGACCGTAAAGGTTCCGGTTCCGCTTACCGGAATGCTGCTTATGGAGGTCGTGCTTAGGGTAAAGTAGTTTGCAGCGTTTGTTCCCAAAAGAGAAGGAAAAAGGCTGCCTGTAGGCTGGTTCCCGGTGTTGCTTATGGTTACGGTACGGGGCGTTATTTCCGTGTAGCCCACGGTTACCCCGCTAAAGGTATAGGTTCCGGTTTCGCTCAGGTTCATGCTGTATACCGGACTTGTCCCTTCGGCAGATACCGTAAAGCTTACATAAAAACCTGCGCCGATGCCGTTGCCGCCGCTGCCATCGTTAACGGTTATGGTAGCTGTGTAGGTTCCTACCCCAAGGCCGGTTTTGGGACGGACGGTAAAGGTGGCCGTTCCGCCTACCGCGATGCTGCTTATGGAGGCCGTGCTTAGGGTAAAGTAGTTTGCAGCATTCGTTCCTGTAAGGAAAGCAGTAAGCTGGCCTGTGGCGTTGGTTCCGATGTTGCTTACGGTTACGCTCAGAGTTTCGGCCTCTGCGTAGCCTTCGGCTGCGCCGGTAAAGGTATAGGTTCCGGTTTCGCTCAGGCTTATGCCGTATTCCGGCCGGGGGTTAACCGTAAAGCTTACCGGGAAGCTCACACCGATGCCGTTGCCTCCGCTGACGGTTACGATTGCCTCGTAGGTTTTCGCCGTACTGGTTCCCGCCGTTAGGCCCGTTTTGGGGCCGATGGTAAAGGTAGCGGTTCCGCCTGCGGGGATGCCCGCAATAGCGCCGTCTCCGGGGGTAGTGGCAAAGTAGTTTGCCGCGTTCGTTCCCGAAAGGGCGACGGTAAGGCCCCCGGTGGCCTGGTTCCCGGTATTGGTCACGGTAACGGTCAGGGGCGTTATTGCCGTGTAGCCTTCGACGGCGTCGGCAAAGGTGTGGGTTCCGCTTACGCTTACGGAAATACCGTAGCGGTCCTGGTCCCCGTTTGTGGGGCTGTCGCAGGCGGCTAAAACAAGGGCCGCTGCGAAGCAGAGACTGAGGATACGTTTCATACGTTCACTCCTAGTGTGGATTTTGTTTTCCGGGGCTTATGCCCCAGAGGGGGGAAAAATAAAAAAAACCGCCTGTCCCTGCTGGGGGACGGCGGCCTTCTTCCGGGTTTGGGGAGGGTGTTTATGAAAAAATACTTAACACCTGTACTGTGAAGAGAGAGAGAGAGGGAGAGTTCATAAACCGTGCCAAGTCGGCGTATTTCAGGAAAATATTTTTATTTTTTCGAATTGTTCTACTTTCTTTCATAATTATCTACAGTTTACCACCTTCCGGGAGGGCTGTCAACGAAACGCGAAACGAAAACGGATGCTTCAAGCCGTGTTTTTTCCTTCCTTCTTCCTTCGCCTTGTCCGCCGTTGCGGTTCGTTTTCTTCAGAAGTAAATGGCTTTTCTTAATTCCCAAAAAGGTGTAAACTAAACTTGTTCCAAAAACTAAAAATGCGGGGATTTTCATGATACAGTTTTATTTCTTGTCCATTTTTTTTAACGTCCTTGCCGGTTATATTCTGGTTTCTGGCGATGAAAGCGGCCCATTGGAAGTCCGGCCCGGCTTGTCTCTGAACGACGAAGCCGTGCGGCTCATACTGGGCATACTCTGTATGGTAACCGGCGTTCTCAAGCTCCTTTCTTCCGTAGAAGGGGACCTTCCGGTGCTGGGCGATATTATTCCCGCCCTGGTGGGCTTTGCCGCGGGTTTCGTCCTGGTGTTCGAGTATTACCGGGGCCGGGCGGGGGTCGAAAGCGGCGGGGCCGAAAGCTTCAACCTCATGCTGGTGAGGAACAAAAAAATCGTCGGCGCCGCAGCGATTATCACCGCAGCGCTCCACTTCCTCTTTCCCAAGGTACTGCTGCTCTAGTGGGGTCCGGTAAAAGATCCGTCGCAGGAATCGCCGTTCAGGACAGGCGCTTGTTTATCGCCCGCAGGAAGCCCGGGGGGGATTTAGGGGGTAAATGGGAGTTCCCGGGCGGGAAGGTCGAAGAACGCGAAAGCGACGCGGAGGCTCTGATCCGGGAATACCTTGAGGAATTAGGCGTCATTGTCGCCGTAGGCCCCTGTGCGGGGACCGTTTCTTTCGAACACCAGGGTAAACATTTTTCCCTGAGCGCGTATCGTGTTTTTTTTGATTCCGAAGATTTCAAGCTCCCTGAACACAGCGAATGGCGCTGGGCGGCGCTTGAGGAAATTGAAACACTGGATTTTGCCGAATCGGACCTGAAGCTGCTCCCGTTCCTAAAAGAGGCTGTTCCAAAACTTCAGTTTTTGGAACAGCTTCCTTAGATTTAACAGAAAAACCGGGCTTTTGGCCGGTTTTTCTAAGAGCTTGTCCAAAACCAACCGGGTTTTGGACAAGCTCAAAGCTGAATCTTCGCTGAAAGGGCCGTGTCCAGAACCAGCAGGCCCGCGCCGCCGTCGTAGGGGGAAAGGCTGAAGGAGCCCCCGGTGTTAAGCCCCATGTTCATATTGTAAGAATCCCCCCGGCTCCCGCTGATGTTGCGGAATCCTGCCATAAGGGTGAACTCAAGCCCCTCTTTGGGGCTAAAGGAAACGTTCAAACCCGCTTTTGCGGAAAATCCGCCGGTAAGGTAATCCTCGCCTCTGGTATACTGTTTGCCTGCCGACAAGGGCAGCAGGTGATCGTCGACGCAGACTGCGTAGATAAAAGGCGTCAAGGCGGCAAAACATCCGGCAAAAAAGTAGCGCGAAATCTTCAGCCCGAAATATAACCCGGGAGAAAACATCAGCCAGTTCTGGGTATAGGTAATCCCAGTGCCGTAGACCGGGTCCTTGTCCAGGTCCGCATTCCAGGGCTGGTCGTACTGGTAGGAGCCGGATGCGTTTTTGGGGTACTGGATATAGCCGTCCTCGCTGGTCCAGGAAAAGCGGTGGTAGGAAAATTCGCCGTAGATCCTGACGGTCATCATGGAAAGGATCGGCCACGAAAAGCCCGCCGACATGTCAACCATAAAAACGCCGTTGGACAGGGCGTCGTGGCGTGAATAGTTGGTAAGGTAGTCCTCGTCAGGCGCGGCCCAGTCCCGGTCTTCCATGATGCCTGAAACAAAGGGAAACCCGAATTTAAGGGAAACCCCGGCGCTGACCCCGTTTTTGATAAAAGGATCCCTGGGGCCGAATTCCAGATCCGTACCGGCGTATACAAGGGGTTTTAAGTCCCACAGCAATTGGCTTACAGGGGTTTTGGCGTCGGGATATTTATAGAGAATTTCTTTCGCTTTGCCCCAGAACAGCCCTATTGTAGGGACGGCGGAAAAGGCATAAGCGCTTTTGGTTCCCTGTTCTTCTCCGTTGAGGACCTGGCCGGAAAAAAACATGCTGACTAAAATAAAAAAAACCGCTATAGTCCTCATACAATGAGAGTAGGGTTTCCTTCCTTGAGGCGTCAAGTACTGATCTTTCTGGGAATAATGCTTTTAGGTTCCTGTACCGGGAACGATGAAGAGCTGCCCTTTAACCCGCCGCCGACTAATCCACTGGGAAGGGCTTTTATCGGCTACGGGGTGGTTAACGTGTCGTTCACCCATGTGTCCGAAGAGCCGGAGCAGGACGGCCTTTCCTTAGGGTACCTGCGCCGGGGCTCGCTGGTTAAAATTCTTGAACGCCGTTCGGTGGTCCGCCGCGGCAGCCCTGAAGCGTGGCTCTTTGTCAGCGCGGCTTACCAGGGCGTTTCGGACGGCGTAATCCGGGGCTGGCTCAGAGAGGGGGGGGTGGATGTGTATGACAACGAAAGCCAGGCCCGCACCGCCTCGGAGGCTATGGCTCCATGAACATCTTTGTTTTCTGGACAATCCCGCCTCTTATAGGCGCTTTTATCGGTTATATCACTAACGCCATAGCTATCAAGATGCTTTTCCGTCCTTTAGGTGAAAAAAGGATCTTCGGGATACGTGTTCCCTTTACCCCCGGGGTGCTTCCCAGGGAGCGCCATAAACTGGCGGACAGCATCGGCCGTATGGTGGAGCGCGAGCTTTTAACGCCGGAAATTGTCAGGGAACGCCTTGCGCATCAGCAGGTGAAGGAGCAGGTCCAAAAATCCCTTTCTGAGTACACTGCGAAATTTCTTTCCCTTCCGCCTTCGCTCTGGAACGGCGCCGTTTCCGGCATAGTCCTTACAGGCGCCGAGGCGATCTACCCCAAAGCGGCGGATATGGTTGTTGATTTTTTGAAACGCCGGGATATACGCCTGGTTCTGGAGACCCAGGGCAGGCTGTTCCTTTCCCAGGCGATTCTCAAGCTGAACGTGTTCCAGCGTTTTTTCGTTTCCGCTGCCCAGTACGACAGGACCCTGGAAGAAAAGATGCCCGAGATTATCGAGGATCTTCTTGTCCGTCTGGACGAACTCCTCATGTCCCCGGAAACGGAAGCCAAAATCCTTTCGATTTTGGAAGAAGAGATCCGCAGGTTCCCGGAAAAACGGCCGGATTACACGCTCGAAAAGATCTTTTCCCTTAAACAGGAAGAAAAGGAAAAACTTGACGGTTTTCTCGCATCCAGGATACTCGCTACCGCGGATGAGCAGATCGAAGCCATCCTTACTACGGTGAATATCCGGAGCCTTGTTTCAGAACGCATCGATTCTCTCGATATGATCAAGGTTGAACGTATTGTCCTGGATGTTATGGCGGGACAGCTCAAGTGGATAAACGTATTCGGCGCTATTTTGGGCGCCCTTATCGGCTTTGTCCAGATTGCGGTGTCCCTGGTCCTTTGACCCGCGTACAGGGCTTATTCCTGCTGCCCCAACTGCCCGCAGGCTCCCAGGACGCCGCGGCCTTTTTTGTACCTGAACGTAACGTTAAGGCCCTTCTCTTTCAGCGCCGACGCGAATCCTGCGGTTTCCGCGGCCCCCGGGGAACGGAGGGGTTTGCCTTCGAAACACAGGCCGTCCACGGGGTTCCAGGGGATGAGGTTTACTACCGCGTCGAGGCCCCGGGCGAAACCCGCCAGGGCCGCGGCGTCCGCAGGGGTGGTGTTGACGCCTCCAAGGAGGACCGCTTCCAGGGTAATCCGCCGTTTCCGTTTTTGCTGGTAATACATAAGGCTTTCCTTGAGTTCAGCCAGGGGGTTGGATTGGGCTACGGGCATAAGCCGTTCCCTCAATTCCTGCCGTCCTGTGGTAAGCGAAAGGGCCAGGCGTATATCAGGGCCGTTGTCCGTAAAATCCCATATGCCCCCGGTAACGCCGCTGGTAGAAAGGGTGATGCGGCGTTTGGAGATCTTAAGGATATCGGTAAAATACGCTACAGCCCTGCGGAGTTCCTTGAGGTTAAGCAGAGGTTCCCCCATGCCCATAATGACTATGTGGGATATGCCCCGTTCTCTTCGCGTGAGGAAAAGCAGTTCCTCAATGATTTCCCTGGAACTCAGGTCCCGCGTAAAGCCCATCTGCCCGGTTTTGCAGAAAACACAGCCTATAGGGCAGCCGGCCTGGGTCGAAAGGCAGGCTGTTTTCCTGCCTTCACTGCTGGCAAGTATCACGGATTCGATTTTAACCGAATCCTCAAAGCTTATCCGGAATTTGACAGTACCGTCCGGGTCTTCAAGTTCCGCGCTTACGCTGCCGGAAAAGAGCCTGAAACGTCTTTCCAGTTCATCCCGCAGCGCAGCGGGAAGGTTGTTCATGTCCGCAAAGGATACGGCGCCTTTGCAAATCCACTGGTGGATCTGGCCGGCCCTGAAAGGCTGGAGGGGTTTAAGAAGTTCCGCTATTTCCCCGGGGAAGAGCCCTGCCAGGGCAGGCTTTGTTTCCATAGGGTTTTAGATGCGGATCCGTTCCAGCAGTTCCATAACCGTGCTGTTCCGTATGCCCTGGCGCTGGAATTCTTCCAGGACTTCCACGGCCTGGTGGCGTTCGCCTTTTCTGAGCAGGCAGTCCGCCAGTTCCACATAGAGGCGGTAGTTCTTGGGGTCCTGCTGGATGAGCCTGCGGAGGGACCCTGCGGCTTCGTCATATTTGCCCTGGACTTTGGCCACTACCGCCAGGCCCAGGACCGCGTAGGTGTCAAATTCAATGTTCAGCGCCCGCTGGTAGTAGTCCACGGCCTTGTCGTAATCCCCCAGATTGCGGCATGCGTCCCCCGCTCTGGTAAGGATCACCTTGTTCTGGGGGTCCTGCTCAAGGATGCGGTTCCAGTATTCCATGGAACGGTGCTGCTGGTTCAGCCCCCGGTAGCAGTCCGCAAGGCCGAAGAGGGCGTAAAAATTGCGGGGATCCCTGAGCAGGGCTTTTTCAAAATAAACGATGCCGTCTTCAAAGGTCTTGAGCTTCCGGTGGCAGTTTCCTATGGAAGTGAGGACCCGTATGTCCACCCTTTCCTTGTTCATTTCCACCATCTTTTCCCAGTAAAACAGGGCGTCCCGGTATTCCCTGAAATCGTAATGCAGGTGCCCGAGCCCGATAATGGCGTAGGGGTTCTGGGCCTCCATTTCCAGCACCCTGAGGTATACCGCCTTGGAGCGCTTGAAATCCCGGACTTTCCGGTATGCGTCGGCCACCCGGGTCAGGACCGTGATGTTTTTGTCATCGTGCAGGAGGTACTGTTCCCAGATTTCTATGGCCCTATGGTACTGGTTCAGAGCCTTGTAACAGTCCGCAAGGCCGAAAAGGGCGTAATTGTTTCCCGGATGGCGGGAAAGGCAGCGCTGGTAGTAGTTTACCGCCTCGCGGTACGCCCCGCGTTTGCGGGTAGCGTCCCCCATGCCGACGAGGGCGTAGTTGTTGTTGTCGTCAATCTCAAGGATCTGGCAAAAACAGTCCACAGCATCGTCGATTCTGTTTTCCTTTAAAAACAGATAGCCCTTTTTTGAAAGGTCGGATATTTCAATCAATTCCTGATGGTTCTGCGAGTTTTCCAGGCTGTCTTTTTCTTCCTTGTCCTGGATAGGGGTTCTTTTTCTGTCTTCCAGGGTTTCCCCCAGGGCGGAAAAATCGTTCATAACTTCACTCATTGGAATTCCCTTCTTCAATTAAGTTTTGTATAATTACCGATAGTTGTCTAATGATGGGTTCCGCTTTATTGTGATCCGGCGCAATCCAATACATCCGCAGGGCGTCCAGCATCCGTCCTTTGGACTTATAGTAATCGCCGATTCGGATAAGGCCGTCCGAATATCCTGTAGTCAGATAGATGCGTTTTGCCCCCTCTATGTCTCCTGAGTTGTAAAGGCTGTTGCCTTTCCGGTTTAGAGCCGCTTTCTGAGCTCCGTCAATGGGTACTTTGACAGTAGTTTTTATAAAAGCGCTTTGGCTGCTTTTACTTTCTAAAACTTTTTTATAATCCATTTCCGGCCTGTCTATAGTAATAGTATCAACTATTTTGGAAAAAAATACAATACTATTTTATGCAAAATCTCCATTTTTTGTAAAATAAAATAGATCAACTACAGAACGGCCGTATTCTTTGGAACCGGTTTTTTCAAGGAAAGGAAGCTTTCCGTCATGGAAGTCCTCCCTGGGGCGGTGGAGCAGAAGCCTCGATCCTTCCCCCATAAGCGGGGAACGCGCGATTTTTTCTATTAGATCCCATTTGTACCTGTAAGGAAAAGGGGGATCGCAAAACACGAAGTCAAACCGGCGTTTAGCCCGTTTTACATAGAGTTCAGCGGCCATAAAGCGGCAGTTTATCCGTACAGGGGAAATTTTCACGTTTTCAAGGAGGGTTTTCCGCTTTACCGGGTCCATTTCCACAGCTTCCACATACGCAGCGCCGCGGGAAGCCGCTTCCAGGGCTATAATGCCGGATCCGGTAAAAAGATCCAGGAACGACAGGCCGGAAAGGTCTCCGAGGCTGGCGAAAACAGACTCCCGCATCCGGTCCATCGCGGGCCTGATTACCCCTTCGGGGACTTTTACCTGCCGCCCCAGAAGGCTTCCGCCGGTGATTCTCATAGGAACCCTATAATCGGGATTTTTTGCATGTTTACGCAAAAAACCCGCAAGTGCGGCAGGCTCTTAAAGACCCCGGAGAAGCTCGCTGATTTCATCGGAACTTACCACAGGTTCTTCAGGGACGCTCCCTGCCGCGGCTCCGGCGTTTTCGGCGGTTCTCCGCCGTTCCAGGCTCCTGGCGCGCAAAATGGCAATCCTGTCCCGCAGGGAGGGTTCCTGGGCGGAAATATTCCCCTGGGTGTTCAGAAAATTCCCGAGGATCTGGCTGAACTGCCATTCAAGTTCGGAAACATGGCTAAAAAGCTCTTCACGTTCGATAAGGTACTGGTTCTCAAGCAGTCCTGAAAGGAGGATTTTGAGGGTAGCGTCGATAAAATTGATGTCGTCCAGGGTTTTTTCCAAAAACAGTTCGGGGTCCGCGTCCAGAGCCAGGAGATCCCGGATCATGCGGATTCTGCTAAGGATTACATATATATTATCTTCAAAATTGATGCGTTTGTTCATAATTACTCTAAATATCGGCTTTTTCGTTCTCTGTACTTGAACACAATAGCCAGTTTGCGTATACTCAATATACCTCTTTGTCCGCCGCAGGGCGGACCATGAGCATCCGCCTGTATGGGCGGATACTGCGCATCATCAGGATGCGTTCACGTCCGTAAGGAGGACTTATGCGTCAGTACGAGCTGACGGTCATCTTCCCTCTGGAAGAAGACCAGCACAAGGCAGGCCGGGAGCAGTTGCTCACGGACCTTGGGAACAACGGAGCCGTTATCGAAAAAACCGATGAGGTTGGCGATAGGGATCTGGCTTATGAAATCAAAAAAAGAAGGCGCGGCAAGTACGTTCTTTTTACCATCAAAGCTGAGCCGGATAAAATTGCGAACATGGACCGGATTTTCAAACTCAACGCCAACCTTTTGAAGTACCTTTTTGTCAAACTGGAGGAATAAGGACGTATGGCGGATATTAACCATGTAGTTCTGGTCGGCAGGCTGGTCCGGGACGCGGAATTGAAATATACCGCCAACGGACAGGCTGTGTGCAAGTTCTCCATAGCCGTGAACCGGAGCCGCAAGAACGGCGACCAGTGGGTGGAAGAGGCTAATTTTTTTGACATCGTCCTCTGGGGCCGCCAGGGAGAAGCTGTGGGCAAATACCTTATAAAAGGCAAGTCCGTAGGGGTTGACGGCGAACTGCGCCAGGATCGCTGGCAGCAGGACGGGCAGAACCGTTCGAAAGTTGAAATCGTGGCAAGCAATGTGCAGCTCCTGGGAGGTTCTCCGGGAGGGAGTTCACCCGGCGAGTCGTCAGGCGGCGGCTTTACCCGGACCAACGGCGGAAGCGAGGCCCCCGCACCTGCGGGGGATGACGGTTTTGCGGATGATATTCCGTTTTAGGAAAAGCGTTTTTTTGAAGCAAATGCAAAAGAGGCCATAAGGGCCTGAAATTTCAAGGAGCTTACTATGTCAGATGAGAAATATATGGAATCAAGCGAGCGGCCCCCCAGGCAGGACCGGGGTATGGACGCCGGTATGGACGGCCGCGACGGCGAAGGCGGCAGAGGCGGGAAAGGCAAGGTTTATTTCAAGAAGAAGGTCTGCAAATTCTGCACCCAGAAACTGAAAATAGACTACAAAGACGCCGACACCCTGCGGCGTTTTATCACCGAACGGGGGAAGATCCTTCCCAGGCGGATTACCGGAACCTGTTCCAAACACCAGCGCGCCCTGGCGCTTGCGATAAAACGGGCCCGGATAATCGCGCTTCTTCCTTTTGTGGCAGAATAAAGCTGCCGCTGTTTTTATGGAATTCCCGGCGCCTGAAAGGGGGAAAACCGCATTGCTGCCTGCGTGCGTCTGCGCCGCAGCGTGCGTGGTTTTTTCCCGGAGCGGTTTTCCTGTCTTTTTTTTCCTTGTTCCCCTGGGCATAGCTTCATACCGGTTTGGTTTCAAAACCGCATGGGCCTCTTTTGCCCTCTCAGGGGCGCTCAATTTTATTGTTACTCTGGGAATAATCCTGATCAGCCGGGCGCCTGCAGGCGGTATACTCTGGGATTTACTTTACTTTACCCTGTTGACCGGAATTTTTACCTGGATAACAGCGGTTCCTGAAATTCCCGCCTGCTTAGGGGTCCCGGGAAAGGCCGTCTTCCGGCTTCCGGGAACCCTCCGCCTTGCAGCCGGTTCGGCGGTATGCAGCCTGCTTCTTATCGGGACCCTTGGCCGGATGCTGGAGGAGCCGGTTCTTTACGACGCCTTAAAGCGCCAGATAGAAACGGTTATTTCCCTTTACCGTCCCGGAGGCGCCGATGTGGTGCAGAACGCCCTGCTGGAATCCCTGACGC
>JAITEW010000278.1 GCA_031281855.1 Treponema sp. | reverse complement strand
CCGAGAATGGGGGCATTTTTGAAACAAACATGCTCCTCACCGGTATTACCAGTGATGGTATGAACAGTATTGATCAGACTTTAACCATATACTAGGTTGCATCCACGGTTACAGTTGATCCTGGAGCCATCCCCCCAGGAAAAGGAACAGTAACTCTCCTGACGCCGCCTTATGCCCAGCAGGGTGATCCCGTTACCTTTACGGTGAGACCTAAGCCTGAATCTGAATCTGGATATAGTTATGTTCCCGAAAACCTCAAGATTTATAAGACCGATACGAGTATTGTTCCTCTGTCTTACACCCAAGAAGGGGAAAACTACACCTACCAATTCACCATGCCCGGAGAAAACGCAGTTATTACAGCAGACGGAAATCCTTTTATACCGGTTGACGCCAGTTTGAAAAGCCTTTTAATAGAAGAGGGTGATATACTAGGATTGTTTGTTCCTGATCTCGAGCTTGATCCTGATTCTAACAAACTTCGTTACTCATGGCCGTATGACGGCTCAGGGGATGTGACGATAGATGCCGAAGCCCTGGTTGGAGAAGACGCGATAATTAAGTTGTATGCCGATACAGCTACGGGTCCTCCGTTAGCCTCTTCAAGTACAGGCGCTTTGTCAAAAACAATAGAAGCCGAGGACATGGCTCCCATTTCAACCCTTCTCATCGCAGTAGAGGTTCCAAATATTCCGGTAAAGTGGTACATTATCACTATTGATTCCACTAGTAGCGTTCCCGATCCTGGCGCTTAAACAAGGAGACTGCTTTGTCTGAAGAAGAAGCTGTAAAGACAAACAAGGAAAAGGACCCGAAAAGGCGGGTTAAGTTCCCTTTTGGCATAAAGCTGGTGGTTATTGTTACGGTTATTCTCCTCGGCGCGGCGTGGACGATTACGGCCCTTATGGCGGCTATGGTTTCCGCGGAACTGGGAAAGACCGCGGAGGACAATAACGCTGTTCTGAACGCCAGGGCCGCCGCAGGGGCGGAAGACCGGCTGTACCGCGTCAGGGCGGACGCCCTTTTTCTCCTGGACCTTGCCGCGGCAGCGGGGGATGACGCCCCGCTTATACGGCAGACAGAGACGGTCTTTTTCGAGCGCCGCCAGGACATTGCGGCGGTGATCGTTCCCGGCGGCCTCAGCTTCATCAACCGCCTTTACTTCAAAAACAACGAAGTTGACGCAGGCGGCCTTGTTTCGTGGCTCGGAAGGGAAACCGAAAGCGTCAGGCGCGCCGCAGCGGGGGAGCCGGTTCTCAGGAACGCCGCTTCGGCCCTTGGGGTCCCGCTTCTGGCTTTGTTCTACCCCTGGCGGGAACAGGGCGTTGAAAAATCGTTCGTTATCTTCTTTTCTCCCGAAAGCCTCGCGGCGATCTTCGGTTCAGGCGCGAACGCCGCTGTTATGATCAACAGCGACGGGGATGTCCTGGTCCACCCCGATATAGGCCGGATCCTTTCAGGCGCGAATATGGCGGAGGACCCCCTGGTGCAGGCCCTCTGGACAGCGGACACAGATACCGTCAAGCTGCTGTACAGCGACGGGGACGCCAGGTTCTACGGCGCGGGCCGCAAACTTTCCATCCCCGGGGCTTCGGTGCTGTCTGTCGCGGAATACGGCGCGGTTACCGGAAGCGTAGCCGCCGCCACAAGGCGGAACATCCTGCTCTCAGTTACGGTGATGTTTGTCGCCATCCTCATCACATGGTTCTTCTCCAGGACTATCACGGCCCACATCAAACGCCTTATGAAAGCTGCCGAAAAAATCGAGATCGGCGAATTCGAGCTTGACCTCAAAGCCAAGTCCTGGGATGAAATGGGCGTGCTTACCGAAAGGTTTGTCCACATGGGCCGGGGGCTTATGGAATGGGAAAAGGTCAAAAACCTTGTAGGCCGTTTCCACAGTCAGGAGATCACCGGCAGGGCCCGGCAGGGGGAACTGGTTCTGACCGGGGAACTCAGGCAGGTTGTGGTACTCTACGCCGATTTCCATTCGTTTGCCGAAATTTCCGCAAAAGGTACCCCCGAAGAAGCCCTGACGCTCCTTAACAGGTATCTTTCCAAAATGGCGGACAGCGTGGAAAAAACCGGGGGCATTGTTGACCGCTTTATCGGGACCAGGATGATAGCGGCCTGGGGCCTTCCGCTTCCGGGAAAGGACCTTGCGGAAAACGCCATGAACAGTATACGTTCAGCCCTGATGATGCGGGCCGCGATGTGGGAACTCAACTCCACCCGCGGGGGTCCCGACAAGCCCCTTTTGCGTATAAGCTGCGGGATTCACGCCGGCGAAGTCCTTGCGGGGTCCCTGGGTTCGCCAAGGTTCCTGGAGTATTCCCTTACCGGGAAAGCCGTGGACGGGGCAGTGTTTACCGAAGGCCGCTGCGTCCCTAACGCCGTGGACATCGCGGTTTCCGAAGAAGTGTGGAACCTCATAGGCGACAAGATCCTTTCCGAAGAGCTGCCGCCGGCAGAAGAAGGGCAGGGGGGGGAGGGCTGGGACTTCCGGATTTTCGGCCTCGTGAACCTCAGGGCCCTCAAGGCAAGGGAGAAACAGCGCTGGCCCTTCACGCTGGACGATGTGCGGGAATCCTTAAAGTCCGGCGCGCCTGACAGTGATAATGACAGCGATAGCGGCGAAACCCAGGGGGGAGTCCCGGATCTAAACGGATAAACGATGGCAAAAGGACCAAAAGGCAAACATTCAAAACAGTGGTACAACCCTGATTCTCTTGTAATGAACATCGTCGTGTCGGTGATCTGCCTTTTGGGCATAGGAGGCAGCCTCTGGCTTTTCAGAGCCGACCTGAACGACACCCTTAGCCGTCTGGCAGAGGAACCTGTAGGCGCCGTTGTCTGGAAAGAAAGGACCGTCCAGCGCCGGGCTTCGGGCAGGGTGCTTTGGGAACAACTGGAGCGTTCTTCTTCGCTCTACGACGGGGACCTTATTACTGCCAATGATTTTTCAGGCGCCAGGATCGAATTCATAAACGGCGAAACCATGGAACTCCTGCCGGGTACTTCGATTCAGATCTTTTACCGCCACGAAGACATATCCCGTATTGAATTAATCGAAGGCGTTTTGTCGCTTTTCACAGGCCGCTTTACCGTAACCGTATCCAAAGGCGGCGAAAGGGTAAACCTCAATCCCAGGACCCTGGCTTCAGTCGAAGCCCTGAAGGGCATAAGGCTCAGCCTGTTTCAGGGCTCCGGTTCCCTTACAGCCTCAGGGGAAACCCGCAGGGCCGAAGCGGGGGAAAGCCTGGAAACAGGGGAAGACGGAACCTTCCTGGGCAGCCCCGGGGTCATGGTGGTTTCCCCAAGGAACGGGACCAGGATCATCAGAGCCGCCGGGGACGCCGAAGCGGTGGAATTCCTCTGGCGCAGGGTCAACGCTCCTGAGGACAGCGAAGCGGTGCTGGAACTTGCGGAAGACAGGGAATTTACCCGGTACCTGGGTTCCTGGACCGGAACCGGCGCTCCCGCGGTTTTTGAACTCTTGCCGGGGACCTTTTACTGGAAAGCCTACGATTCTTCGGCGCCCGAAAACGCCGCCCTGGGCAGGCTGGAGATAACCGCTTCCTCAGGGTTCCGGGCCCTTTCCCCGGCGTCAGGTTCGGTTTACCGGTACACGTCGAAGCTGCCGGAGCTGCGTTTTTCCTGGTCCGCGCCGGAAGAGGTTTCGGAGCTGGTTCTGGAAGCCGCTAACAACCCCGATATGAGGCAGCCGGTTTTCCGGCAGCAGATAAAGAGAAGTTCCGGCAGCGGCGGTTCCTTCGCGTATTCCGGCCTGGCGGAAGGCGTCTGGTACTGGCGGGTAAGCCCGGTCTACCCCGAAGGGGTGGAAGGGAAGGATCTCCCGTCGCAGGTCAATACTTTTACCATTGTCCGGGAATCTGACCCGGCTGTTCCGGTTCCTTCTTTTCCCGCTTCAGGGGCCGTGGTTTATACCGGGACCGGGAATATCTACTTTTCGTGGAAACCTGTGGAAGAAGCGGTTTCTTATTCGGTGTTTGTTTCCAGGGACCGGGAACTCTCGGAGACCCTCATTTCGGCTTCGACAACGCGCAACTATTACGTTTACGATCCCGGTACAGGCATTCTGGGCGAAGGGGAGTACTACTGGGGCGTTTACCAGACCAGCGCGAATGAACAGCGCTCCGGGACCAGCGCGCCGGTTCCCTTTTCGGTCAAAAAAGGCGATACCGCGCTCCGCACCGTTTTCCCTCCTGACAACCACACCGTAACTGCCGACCGTTCGCCTGATCTGAGTTACAGTTGGAAGAACCCCTCTTCTCCGGTGAAGTTCCAGATCTCGGAACGCCCCGATTTTTCCCCGCCTCTTGTCAGGGATGATGAGGTAAACGGCTCAGCGGCCCGCGGGAGCTTCCTCAACCCCGGCGTCTACTACTGGCGCATTACGGCCGAAACCCCCGGGGGCCGCTTCGACAGCTCTCCCAGGCGGCTCGTGGTCGCCCCTTCTCTGGAAGCTCCGAAGGTACTGTCGCCTGTGAATAACGAGGTCATTAAGATAGAAGAAGGGAAGGCGGTAACCTTTAGCTGGG
>JAITEW010000261.1 GCA_031281855.1 Treponema sp. | reverse complement strand
ATGTCATTTACATTCAGGCCCTTGAATCGCTGCTTGTAAAAATTGCCTTTCATAGCCGCTTTTACGGACTTTCGTATCTTCACAAGAATATCGCCGGACAGTTCCATGGTCTTCTCCTTAGTGTTTCTATACAAAGATACACTGAATTTGATTTTTGTGCAATGGTGTCAGGCGCCAAATTGTCCGCTTTCAACAGGCTTACGCGCTTCCTGTTTCCATTCCCTCGTTGAAAGCCCTGATATTAAGGTCAAGGTATTTCGGCGGAAGGCGTTCTTTCAAAACCGCGAGTATATCGCCCGGGCCGAATGGGAGGAGTTTTTTTGCGGTCCCGATGCCGAGGAGCGCGGTATTGATGACTTTTGAGGTTCCGCATTTCCGTATCAGTTCTTCGCCGCTGAACACAAAAAGGCGCTCAGCCCCGGCGGCGTCAGCGGCTTTGTCCTCCCGGGACCGGGCGAATTCAGTCTTCAGGAAGGCCGTCATTTCAGCGGGGTTGTAGGTTCTTCCCCTTAACGCGTCCGTTACGGGAATGACTCCGCGGTCAAGAACGAGCATGCGGCCCCCAGGGGCAAGGAAGGGCAGAACCCGGACCGCTTCACCAGGCTCAAAGGCGATGATGAGATCGGCCTTCCCATGAGGAATGAGGGGCGAATGTATGTTTTGCCCTATACGCAAATGGCTTACCACGCTGCCCCCCCGCTGGGCCATGCCTATGGTTTCGGAACCGCGGACATCAAAACCCCTGGCGGTTGCGGCGGCGCCGATAAGCCGGGACAGGAGAACCGTCCCCTGGCCGCCTACTCCGGTGATGAGGCAGTTAAGGATCACAGCTTCCCCCTCATGTTTGCCGGAGCATCGGCAATAGCGCCGAAAGCGCATACGCCCTTGCAGAGCCCGCAGCCTGTACAAAGGGTCCCGTCAACAACAACCCTGGCCTTGCCGGGATTCAGAGCCGTTTCGCCTGATATGGGTGAAATAGCAGGGCAGCCCAGCTTTTTTACGCATAATTGGCAGCCCGTACATTTTCCGGGATCAACCTGGCAGACGCAGGCCGCTTTTTGCCCGGCAATGCAGGGTCCCTCAAAAATAAGGGCTCTGACGCCCTGTTTGTCCAGGATCTCCTTGACCGCTTCTTCGGAAGATTTCAGATCGAAGGGATTCACCCGGATTATGTCCCTGACCCCCAGGGCGGCGATCAGGTCCCTGATGCTGATTCTTTCGCCTTCGCTTCCTCCGGCAGTTTTACCGGTTCCCGGGCCGCCCTGGTTTCCGGTCATAGCAGTGGTGTAATTATCCAAAACCGCGATAATGATATCGGAACGGTTGTATACTGCGTTGACTATTCCCTGTATGCCGGTGTGAAAAAACGTGGAATCGCCGATAAAGGCGAAATTGATTGTATCACGCTCGACGCGGTTGATCCCCTGGGCCATGGTGATCCCGGCGCCCATACAGAGACAGGTGTCGATCATGTCCAGAGGCAGGGCGTTCCCGAGGGTATAGCAGCCGATGTCGCCTGAAAATACGGCTTTCCTCCCTTTCCCGTATTTGCGGACCCCTTCTTTCACTGCCAGAAAGCTTCCCCTATGGGGGCAGCCTGCGCAGAGCACCGGCGGCCTGACCGGAAGAGGCGGCGGCTGGGAAGGGGCAGCAGGAAGAACGGCTGCCCGGACCTGAACCGGCGAAAGGGAGGTGAACGCAGGAGGGCCTTCCATAGAAGGCTCCTTGTCTTCAAGGTCGGAAATTTTCGCCCATATCCTGCGGGACAGGAACGTTTCGATTTTTTCCTTCATGGCTCCCAGGGTATTTTCCCCTGCTGACGGCATATCCCCGGAACGCTTGCCCCGGATCTTCACCCGTAACTGGTGAATGCCGCAGAGGCGGGCCAGTTCGTCTTCAATAACCGGGTCCAGTTCTTCAAGTACCAGGACTTCTTCAAGCCCCGCAAGAAACCTGAGGGCCAGATCCGATGGGAAGGGATAGGTCCCGGTTTTGAAAAATTTCACCCCAGGGAGCTGGAAATCCTGGGAACTGTTCAGGTCTTCCAGGATTTCCAGGGCGTACGCAACGCTTACCCCTCCGGCCGCGATGCCCAGTAAAGGAGGGGCAAGGGCGTTCATTCCCGCAGAAGGCGGGCTGCTTTCGAGCCTGTTGCCCGGATACGAGGAGAATTCCTGCCCCATCTTTACCAGGTCCTCTTCTATGACCGCATGGTTTTTTGCGGTCAAACTTGGGAAGATAACCCAGCGGTTCCCGGCTTTGTCAAAGCCCTTGGGCGTTTTCACAGGCAGGCCGGGCAGGAGTTCTACAGAAGCGTAACTGTGGCAGACCCTGGTGGTAGGCCGGAGTATTACCGGACGGCCGTATCTTTCAGACCATTCAAAGGCATCGGCGATCATGGTATAGGCTTCTTCCGGCGTAGCGGGATCGAATACCGGTATCTTGGCGTAAAGGCCGAAGCGCCGCGTGTCCTGTTCCGTCTGGGAAGAGATAGGGCCGGGATCATCGGCGACAGCCAGCACCAGGCCTCCTGTAACGCCCAGGTAGTTCAGGCTCATCAGGGGATCCGAAGCGACATTGAGCCCAACCTGTTTCATGGTAACCAACGCCCGGGCGCCGGATATAGCGGCGCCGGCCGCTACTTCCAGCGCGGCCTTCTCGTTCACCGACCATTCGACATAAACGCCTGAAGCCCTGCTCCCGGGCGCCGAAGCTTCTTTCGCCACAGTTTCAAGGATCTCCGTAGAAGGCGTTCCGGGATACCCGGTCACAACCAGGACTCCGGCGCGTATAGCGCCCAGGGCAATAGCCTCATTACCCATCAGCAATTTTTTCATAGTAATAATTATAGTACACTTTGCAAAAACTGGCGGGTCCTGTCATTATGGGGATTACCGAAAATTTCATCAGGCGTTCCTGTTTCCAAAATCGATCCGTCGTACATGAAAACCACCCTGTCAGCCGCTTCACGGGCGAACCCCATTTCATGGGTCACTACCAGCATGGTCATCCCCCCCTGGGCAAGGCCCTTCATCACTGCCAGAACTTCCCCTACAAGTTCCGGGTCCAGGGCGCTGGTGGGTTCGTCAAAAAGCATGATTTTGGGTTCCATAGCCAGGGCCCGGGCAATAGCCACCCGCTGCTGCTGGCCTCCTGAAAGCTGGGAAGGATAGGAGTCGAATTTATCCGCCAGACCTACACGCTCGATGAGGGCTTTGGCCCTGGCGCGGGCTTCTTCCTCAGCCAGCTTACGCACATGGATAGGCGAAAGGATCACGTTTTCCATCACCGTCTTGTGATGGAAGAGGTTGAAACGCTGGAATACCATGCCTACTTCCAGGAGCGCCGTATTGCGTTCCCGTGCGGGCATCTTGATATGGTTTACCCCGTCTTTACAGTCAAAGAGGAGCTTGTCTTCAATATAAATCTGACCGTTGTCGATCTGTTCAAGACGGTTGAGGGATCGCAGGTACGTGGATTTTCCCGCCCCGGAGGGGCCGATGATGCACACCACTTCCCGCTGTTCTACCGTGAGGGACACATTTTTCAGAACCTTGAGGCGTCCGAAAGACTTGCAGACCCCTACGGTCTTTACCATTGACATACAGGACCCCTCTTATTCATAGACTGAATATTTCTTTTCGAGCTTGTGGAATATCAAAGAAAACACCGCGGTAATGATGAGGTAGAGAATCATAGCCGGGATATACACCAGCGCCGAACGGGTGGAAGACTCTATATTCCTCGTTGCCTTGGTAATGTCGATAAGCGCGATCATGGAAACCAGGGAAGCGTCTTTTAGAACCATGATGAATTCGTTCCCGACCGGGGGGATAAGCCGCCTTATAGCCTGGGGCACCACTACAAGGCGCATGGTCTGGGGATAGGAAAGCCCCAGGGCCCGGGACGCCTCTGCCTGGCCCTTGTCGATGCTCTGAATCGCCGCCCTGATAATCTCGGCGCAATACGCCGCTGAGTTCAGGGCAAAGGCGATGAAAGCGGGAATAAAACGGTCAAAAAACTGATCCCCTGTTTTGATGATGAAAACAGGCGACACCATAGGCAGGGCGTAATAGATGAAGTAGAGCTGCATCAAAAGCGGCGTGCCTCTGAAAAAGAAAATATAGGCGCTGCAGATTTTATTAAGCACTGTATATTTGGACATCTTCCCTAAAGCCAGGAAAAGACTCAGGATCACCCCTGCTGAAACCGACAGTACCGTAAGCCCTATGGTAACCCGGGATCCCGCCAGAAGGGGCGGAATCCAGGAGACAATTTTCTGCAGCGTTTCCATTTTTGACGCCTAATTCCTGGCAGCGCTGACCATGTCCATGTTGAAGACTTCACGGGAAATTTTCAGCATAGTTCCGTCCGCGAAAAGTTCGTCCAGGGCATTGTCGATAGCCGCAGTAAGGGCGTCGTTTCCCTTCTTGAGGCAGATGCCGAAGACTTCTTCCGCAGGGCCCTGCCACACGATTTCAAAGGGGCTGTCCGCAGGGGCGATATAATCCACTGCCACGAGGCTGTCGCAGATAATAGCGTCTACCCGGCCCAGCCTGAGCTCGTCAAAGCAGTTCATCACTTTGTCGTACTCGTAAGGCGTGAACCGCAGGCCCTCGTCGGCAAGCTTGGCCATGTAGATGTCCGAAGTGGTTTCGGCCTGATAAGCCACGCCCAATCCGGCAAAATCTTCAGGCCGTTTTACATTGAGGCTTGAACCTTTAAGGAGCACAATAGCCTGGGCGTTCCCGACATAGGGCTTGGTAAAGTTGTGGGCCGCAAGCCGGGCGTCGGTGATGGTTACCGACGAGATAATACAGTCGTACTTGCCTGTATCCACGCCGGCAAAGATCCCGTCCCAGGCGGTATCCACGAATTTGACCTTCAAACCCAATTTCGCGGCTATGGCATTGGCCATGGACACGTCAAAGCCGACAGGCGTCGTGCCGTCGCTGCCGTAGTATTCCATAGGGGGATACCCGATTTCCATGCCTACCGTAAGGACGCCCTTTTCCAG
>JAITEW010000247.1 GCA_031281855.1 Treponema sp. | reverse complement strand
AAAACAGCGGCTTCCCTTACAGAAGCCCAGACTATCGTCAAAGACGTGATGATCCAGGTCCAGTCTATCGCCGAACTGGTGGAACAGCAGTTGAATTCCAGCAAAGCCGTTACCTCTCTGGTCACAGATGTAAGAGGCATCGCCAGGGACAACAGCTCAAGGATCACCCTGGTTGACGGGGAACTGAAAGGCCTCTTAAAATAATCCGAAGACCTGTTGACCCGGGTTACGGAGCTACGCCAGTAAAACCCGCCTGCCGGGCCGGCAGGCGCTTTTATCCGCAGTGGAGTTAATTTTATCGGTTAAAAGCTCAAAAAAGTAAGTTTTTTATCCAATAGGGTGTATTACGTTCCGCAAAGAGGGGTAGTATTACAGTATAGAAAAAAAGATTTAAAAAAAAGTTATTGCGCCACCTATGCAAAACTGATTTAAAAAAGTGTCAATCCCGGCCGTTTTTCCGGCCGGGAACATTTTTTTAAGGAAAGGCTATTTTGCCAGCACCCCGTATTTAGGCGATGCCAGATCCACTTCACCCAGTTTTTTGACCTCAAATCCGTTTTTCTTGAATTCGTTATAATCAAAAGCCTCAAGTTCGTCAATAGCAAGCTTGTGGAATTCATAGAAGTTTTTCCAGTCTTCATAGCCGCTGCCCAGACTGTGTTCCAGGAAAGCATCGGCTATATCCATCCCCATCTGGGGCGCCACGTAAAAAGCCCCCATAGCAAGGACGTTAACCCCGTTGCCGGTAATAGCCCGCAGAGCCGCCGGTACGCTTTCCACCACGCCGCAGTGCACATGGGGGCATTTGCTGGCAGCGATATGGATGCCCATGCCGGTACCGCAAAAAAGCAGTGCCCTTTCGAATTCGCCTTCAGCGATTTTTGCCCCTGCTTTAAGCCCTATGCGGTGGAACATCTCGGGATTTTCCTCATCCGCCGACTTCACCCCTATATCGGTTATTGTCCAGCCTTTTGCTTTAAGGTGTTTTACCACCGCCTCCTTGAGGGGAAACCCCGCAAAATCGGCGCCCACAAGAACCTGTTTGTCTTTAACTGTTTTCATTATTAAACCCCTTGTTAAGTATTTCATAGCTGCCGCTTTCAAGAATAATAAACGCTTCCCCGTTTTGTTCTGTTATGCCCCGGCTTTCGCCGTTCACCTCAGCGGAACCCTTGAAGGGCAGCACAGCGCGGCAGAAGGAATTAAAGGGTACGGTGATGTTCATTTTACAATGACCGTCCTCTGTTTTCCATCCCGCCTTGATATCCCCTTTTACGGATTTTAAGAGGCCTTCGGCATGGCTTAAAGCTTTCGGGATATGCGGTTTGAAGATGAAGCTTTTAAAACCCGGCTCCGTAGGGCGGATCCCCAGAAGATAGGAATAAAACCAGCCGCTGATTGTCGAGTACATAGGATGATCATGAGAAGCCATTGCCAGTATAGGCCCTGAGTCCACATATTCCCAGCGCTCCCATGTTGTAGTAGCCCCGTTGGCAAGCATAAAGCCCCAACTGGGATAGCTGGTCTGGGCGGCAAGTTCAAAAGCCAGATCGATCTGCCCGTTACGGGCCAATACGTCAAAGATGTACCTGGTACAGAGGTTCCCTGTGGTAAGGTGGACGTTATGGGCCTTGATATCGTCAACGAGGTTCCGGACGACCATGCTCCGGTATTCATCAGGAACTATATCCAGGTAGAGCATAAAGGCGTTCGCCCCCTGGCTGTTAGATGCGTAGCAGCCCTTCTCCCTGTTAAGGTAAACCCTGTTAAGGGCCTCTTTTGTTTTTTCAGCCAGGGCCTTAAAAGCCGCGGCATCAGAATCCCTGTTCAGGACCCTGGCTATATCTGTCATAATACGCGCGTCCATGCAGAGGAACCCTGTGGACATGAGTTTCCCCGGAGTGATAGCCGATGCCGCGCCGTTGCCTGACGCGTCCTTTATCGTATAGTCGATAGCGGCGGCCCAGTCGCCGTAATAGCTGTAATTAACGATACCGTCTTCAAGGCGGCTTTCCAGGTATCTTGTCCACGCCGCAAGGCCGTCGTAATGTTTTACCAGCGCGTCTTTATCCCCATAGTGCATGTACAAAAGCCACGCCAGAATGAGGTAGCTTGAACACACCGCATCGGCAGGCCTCGCGCCGAAGATATGCGGTACTGTGTCGGGAATGGTCCCCGTTACGGGGTCCTGGGCGTCAGCGATGTCGGCAAGGAATTTCCGGTAAAAACGGCTCAGGTCGAAATTGTAAACCGCTTCTTCAGCCCTGACAGTGAGATCGTTCAGCCAGCCCATGCGTTCATCCCTTTGCGGGCAGTCGGTAGGCACGCTGTGGAGGTTGTTGCTTTCGGTCCAGACGCAGATCCTCTGAATGTTGTTGATAAGCTCGTTGCTGCAGGAAAAAAAGCCCCTTGGAGATACGGCGTTCCGCAGCACCACAGCGGCGATATCCTGGGATTTAAGGCCCTTGATGCCGCTGACCTCCGCATAGCGGAAGCCGTGGTAGGTAAAACGGGGCGTATATTCTTCTCCGCCTCCTTTGGCGTAGTATACATCCTCCTGCTGGGCCCTGCGCAGGTTTTCGGTATTGAGCGTTCCGTTTTTGCGGAGAAGTTCGGCGTACCGGATCTTGACTCGTGTCCCGGAAGGGCAGTTCATCCTGAGCCTTACCGCTCCTGCCATGTTCTGGCCGAAGTCCACAATGGTCAGATCCCCGCCAAGGGGATTCAGGGAAACCGGCTTAAGCTCCCCTACAACGCGGATAGGTTCTTCGGTCATAGGCGCAAGGACGCTCCCCTGGGGGCCTGATTCGACTACTTTGATCCAATCGCCTGAAGCCTCGCGCTTTTCATCGAACCCGTAAGCCGCCCAGCCCGGTCTTTCTTTGAGGGCATTGTATATTTCACCAATATAAATGCTGTTCTTCCTGACAGGGCCGTCTATTGTGGTAGACCACCCGCTGTCCGGGGCGGTGATGACGCTATCCCGTGAACCGTCTTCGTACTCGAGTATGAGACGGGCGATGAAGGCCGGCCTGGCGAAGGGGCTGGAAAGGGTATACCAGCCGTTCCCCAGCATTACCCCCAGGGCGTTGTTATTGGTAATCAATGAAGTTACGTCATGGGCAACATAGCATACCCGTTTGGAGTAAACGGTCCAGCTTGGGGTAAGGAGATTGTCTCCCAGCTTCTTTTCGTTTATATAGGCTTCATAATAACCAAGGCCGCAGATAAAGAGCCTGCCCCGTTTGACGGGTTTTGAGGCCTTGAATTCCCTGCGAAACAGAGGGCCTGCGTCGGACATAATGGCGTTGCTTATCCAGACAGCGCCGCCCCAGCAGGAATCCTCGGTTGAACTCTCAATTGAACTGGTCGAACCAGTCGAACCCATCGAACCAGTTGAAATCAAACCGGTTGAAATTTTAAGGGCCTTGGAATAGGCGCTGGTTTTACCGTTTCCGTCCCTGATCCGCACAGCGCAGTAGTAATCCCTGTTGCTTTCCGGGGCTTTTCCTTCCCAGGGTATTCTCTGATCCTCCTGGGATTCAACCCACCCTGAGTCCCATACATCGCCTTTCCCGGAAGCGGCGTTTTCGGCGCTCGAGGCGGCAATTAACTCGTAAGCCTTCTGCTTCCCGGCAAAGCCGTACGTCTTCCATGAAAAAAACGGCGCTTCCCCCAGGGCGTCAGGCGCCCCGGCGCCATAACAGGAAAGGATACAACCAGCGCCGCCGGCGTCATCGGGAACAGGCGTATGCATGCACTCCTCCTTCTGCTGTACTGTAACTATGATAGGCCCGGACAATAAAAGGTGTCAAGGATTCGCGGTTGCCCTATAATCTAACCCTATGGACGCATTGCCGCCGAATTTCCGTATCTATACTCATTCACGCCGTTCTGGTACAATTCAGCGTCCAAAGGAGCGCGGCATGGCAAAGATCCCTGTAGGCGTTTTAGGCGCCACCGGCATGGTAGGGCAGAATTACATCACACTGCTCAATAATCACCCCTGGTTTGAGGTCCGTTTCGCGGCGGCTTCACCCAGGAGCGCCGGGAAAAAATATAAAGACGCCGTAGCGGGCCGCTGGCATCTCCCTGAATCCTATGCGCCTTCTGTAGGGGGCCTGACGGTAGCGGACGCCAACGATGTGGGCCAGGCAAAAGCCGCGGCCAAAGCGGGGAACTGCGCCTTTGTGTTTTCCGCCCTTGAGATGGGAAAGGACGAAATCCGCAGCCTTGAAGAAGCCTACGCCGCAGCCGGTATCCCGGTGATCTCCAACGCCTCGGCGCACCGCTGGACCAGCGACGTGCCGGTGCTCATTGCCGAAGTGAACCCCCAGCACGCGGACATCATCCCTGCGCAGCGGAAGAAGCGGGGCTGGGACAAGGGCTTTATCGCCGTAAAGCCTAACTGTTCAATACAGAGTTACACTACCCCCGTCTACGCCCTCATCAAAGCGGGGTATGAGGTCAAGCGGCTCATCGTTACTACCCTCCAGGCGGTTTCCGGCGCGGGGTATCCGGGGCCGGCAAGCATCGACATGATCGACAACATCGTTCCCTACATAGGCGGGGAGGAGGAAAAATCGGAGAAGGAGCCCCTCAAGATCCTGGGTTCTTTTGAGGGCGGGGCTTTCAAAAACGCCTTGCTGCCAGAAATCAGCGCCCACTGCAACCGGGTGCCTGTTGCTGACGGCCACACCGCCTGCGTGAGCCTTGAGTTCGGGGACAGGAAGCCTTCGGTTGATGACGTAAAAAAGATCTGGGCCGATTTCAGGGGCCTCCCCCTGGAACTGGATCTTCCCACGGCGCCGGAGCGGCCCATCATCATACGGGAAGAAACCGACCGGCCCCAGCCCCGGAAAGACCGGGACGCGGACAAGGCCATGGCGGTAACG
>JAITEW010000132.1 GCA_031281855.1 Treponema sp. | reverse complement strand
ACCGCATCGTTAATGAGGCCGGAAAAATCGTAGCCGATGGGGTAAATTTCAAAATTGCTGCTTTCGATTTTAGAAATATCCAAAATATCATTGACAATTTCCATAAGCAGGGAACCGGAGCTGTATATCTTTTCGAGGTTAATTCGGAGGTTCTCCGGAAGCTGCCGGTTCCCCAGTTCCACCTCCGAAAGGCCCAAAATGGCGTTGAGGGGGGTGCGTATCTCGTGACTCATCCGGGCAAGAAAGGATGATTTTGCCCTGTTTGCCTGTTCCGCCTGCTCTTTGGCCAGCATCACATCGGTCATGTCCTGAAACAGCGCCACCATTCCCTGGGCTTCTCTGTCCGCATTGACCATGGGGAAAAGAAGAATCATATAGTGCCGGAATTTGCCCTGCATCCCTATATCCATGGCCTGCGGCGACACATAAGCGCGGCGCTCCTTCATGGCGATGAGCAGGATCTCTGTTAAATAGTCAAGCGTGGCTTTATCCGCGGTTTGGGAGAACACATCCTGGAATTGCCTGTCCCTGATTACCTCGAAGCTGGGTATTCCCGCCTGAACCAGGAACATTTTTGAACAGTAGATAAAACGCAGTTCCCGGTCCAGGAAGAGCATTATTTCCTGGGTGTTTTCCAGGAGGAGGGAGAAATATTCTTCCTGTTTTATCTTCTCCCGAACGGCCAGGGACAGCAGCCTTTCTTTTGAAGCTATATGCTGTTTGGATCGTTCAATTGTTATCAGGGCTGTTTTGTGCCGCCGTGCCAGGGAACGGCATTCTTTTTCGAGCTGTCTGTTTTTACGCTCCAGTTCGGCTATCCGGGCCAGCAGATCATCCATATGTCTTGCCACCTAACAATGCTTCCAGCCGTTTGTGCATGGCATCGTAGTCAAAATTTTCCGCCTGCTCCCGGAGCCATTGCACCAATTCCCCGCCCCGGGTGTACCGGTACCGTTCCAGTTCTTCAAGCGCCGCTTCCGTCGCGTTGGAGTTAAATTCTCCGGTGGCGCCGGATAAACGGGCCAAAAGCTCCCCATCCGGTTCGTCCCTCGCCTCCTTCTCCTGAGCAGGCAGCAGCGCCTCCCATTCGGCTAGCAGGGCCTTCAAGCTCTCCGTAAGCTCCAGCGCCTTACGCCGCAGTTCCCCGTGCCGGGCCTTTACCAGCTCAGCCTTCCCCTCCTTTGCCGCAAACTCCTGTTGCTTCGCCAGCTCCGCCGCCTCTCCGGCGCAGATCGCGGCGCAGGTTCCCTTAAGCCCGTGCGCCTCCACGCCGTACTCCTCCGGCGACAGTTCCACATAGCTGTCCAGCTTCTCTACCAGAGCGGGCGTGTTCGCCACAAAGGATTTCAGTATAGACATCAGAGTCGCCCCGGAATTCCCATACAGCGTCAAGGCCGCCGGAAAATCGACGCCCCCCACCCGGCGTTTCAGCAGCCAGCGGCTTTCCTCGTCCACGCTGCCGCCGGTCCCGGCAGCCTCCGGCTTGAGCGCAGCGCCGCGTTCCCGCGCCTCCTGTTCTGCTTCCCGCAACGTCTCCTCGCTTTGGGTGTCCCGCACCCACTGGTTCAGCGCCATGTCCAGCTGCTTGATGTCTATTGGCTTCGCTATGAAATCGTTAAACCCGCTCGCCAAAAACATCTCGCGGTTCCCCGCTACCGCATTCGCCGTCAATACGATGATAGGCACATTGCGCGCATACTCGCTGTCTATCCCATTCCGTATTATACGCACCGCCTCAACGCCGTCCATTCCCGGCATCATGTGGTCCATAAAGATGAGATCGTAACGGGGCTCCCCCGCCCTTATCCCTTCCACCGCGTCTTGACCGCAGAGCGCCGTGTCTACCTTGAGGCCGTAGGGCATGAGCAGGCCCGTCATCACATCCAGATTCGTCTGCAGATCGTCCACCACCAGGACCTTCCCGTAGGGCATCCAGGATCGGACAATGCTTCCCCGCCGGGTCCGGTCGTCGCTAAACCAGAAACGCTTTAGATTGTCCGCCGTTTCCCTGCCGACAGCCATGGGGTCGACAATCCCCTGGGGCAGGGAGACGCGGAAAACGCTGCCCTTGCCGTATTCGCTTTCCACCGTGATGGTTCCCCCCATCATTTCTACCAGCCCTTTGGTAATGGACAGTCCAAGGCCCGTCCCTTCTATACGCCGGTTCGCCGCGGCGTCAAGCTGGATATAATCGGAAAAGAGCTTGCCCACATCCTCCTGTTTTATGCCCCTGCCCGTATCCTCCACGGCAAAGAGCACCTGCGCGTCCGCTCCCCGCTGTTCCCAGTTGACCAGCAGGCGGACTTCCCCCTCCTCGGTGTACTTAAAGGCGTTGGAGAGCAGGTTGTTGAGAATTTGTTTTATCCGCAGTTCGTCGCCGTACAACTTTGAGGGGATGGTTTCGTCCAGTTCCAGGCGGAATTCGATGCGCTTTGAGCCGATCCTCAGAATGTTGAGCTGTATTGCGTCGTTGACCAGACCGGAGAACTCGTATTCCGCCGGGTTTATTTCAAAATTGCCCGATTCAATTTTTGAAATGTCCAGAATGTCGTTGACGATTTCCAGCAAGAGGGAACCGGAGTGGTTGATTTTTTCCAGGTTAAGCCGCGTTTTATCGGGCAGATAGTCCTGGAGTTCCACTTCGGAAAGGCCCAGGATAACATTGAGGGGGGTGCGGATCTCATGGCTCATCCGGGCAAGAAAGGCGCTCTTGGCCAGGGACGCCGAGGTGGCCAGTTCGGTCTGCCACTCCAGTTCCCGGGTCCGTTCCCGAACTGTTGCTTCCAGGTTCAGGTTGGATTTTTCCAGCAGGAGATTCGCTTCGTCAAGCCGGCGGAAGGTTCCGCCGAATCGCTGGGCAAGAATAATGGCGGTAGTCATGGTGAACACAAAGAGGCCGTAATAGCTGGCGTTAATAATGCCGTACCCGGAAGTAATGCTGCTGATCACATCAATGCACGCGGTAATGCATATAACGAAAACTCCGGCGACGACATTGCCCAGGGGAGTCTTGACCAGGGACGCCCAGAAGGCGGATGCCAGGGAACCATTCGCGTCGGCTTTCCGCCGGGAGCGTATGTCCCGGAGAAACACATACAGTATATCGTAGCCGACAATATAGACCAGCGCCAAAAGGGCCAGCGCCCACCATACGCGCAGGATGTCATCGCCAAAGGGGTTGGGCAAGACCGCCTGCAGCACGGCGCACAAGAGGCAGAGCCCTATAAACACTCTGCTGATTTTAGTGGTTTTCCTAAAATCAAGGTGTTCCAGGAAAGCCGACAGCATGGGCATGAGCAAATAGAGGCCTATATATTCAAGCCTGAAGGTAACATCGGTGTTCGGAATAAAGCGATAGATGGCATTATTTCTCATCAAAAAATAGAGCGCCAGGAAGACCGCAAAGATGCTATGGTACAGGTTGTCCCTATACCTGGGCCTGAATAAAAATATGAGAAAATGATATATCCCCACCAAGAGGTAGGCCCCGCAGGCAAACAGCTTTACGGACTCATCATGATCCTTCCTGATGGCTTCGTAGTCGCCAATATAATAGGGGCCTTCGGACCACATTCCGGTTATGTCGGCGTGGGGCATCCCGATAATGCGGAAACCGAGCAGGTTGGTTCCCGGAACAAAACAAGCCTTGTCGAGGGGGAAGGCAATATAGCGCCACGCCCTGCCGGACCGGATCTGCCCCTCGTCGTCGAGGTGCAGCTCGGACTTGATCAGGCTGCCGTTGAGGAAGATTTCCCAGTTATCGCCCAGGGAGTCCAGAAAAAGCCCCGGCTGGAAGGGTTCATTGCCGTTAATGCGGGCAAACTGTTCCGGGTTGAGGGTAAAGGGTATGAGCATGGTGTATTCCCCGACCTTTTCCTTGACAGGGGAAAGGAAAAAACGCCGCGGCGTGTCCGGCAGATCCAGGGTATCAATATACGCCGAACCCCGCCGTTTTCCGGGCATCCTTGTCCGCCAAGGCGCATCGCGCAGCGCCGGAAGCTCCGTAACCAGGGTGAGAGTAAACCCGCTCTTTGCATAAAGGGGATACTCGTTGAGATCAATATAGAGGCGGTTTTCCTGGTCGTCCCGCCGGGCAGCGGCGCAACCCCAGAAAAAAACCAGCGCCAGAACGCCCAACAACAGCCAGGGCGCCAAGGGCTTGCCGGCACGGGACGCGGACAGTTTCTCCATAGCTATACCGTATAGGTTTATGCCGTTATTTTGCAAGGGCCGGCGGCGTTCTATTTGGAATGGCCTCAATCGATATGGTTTTATCGAATTGGCGATTCGAAACTGTCTTGACAAAAAACCGCTGTGTTGTAACGATAGAACGCAAAAGGGGCGTTCTTATGCTGCGTAACATCTCTATCCGTATACGGATTATTATAATTATCGGCGTTTTGGCGTTGTCGATTTTCGCTCTGGTGGGGGCTATCTATGTTACCGCCCACCGGGTCAAAGATATGGGTATTGCCGACGCCGAAGTGGTGATGCTTGACGGGCAGCGGGAGAAGGTTAAGCTGGGGACCCAGACTATGGCGGTGGCGCTGGGCAAGGCT
>JAITEW010000046.1 GCA_031281855.1 Treponema sp. | reverse complement strand
TACGGCGTAAATATACTTTCTCATTTCGTCTTTTATCCCCTTTCGAAAAATTTTACGCATCTTCTTCAAAAAAGCACTTTAATGATACCACCGGTTTTTGTAGTTGTCAATAGAAAAATGTATTGAATATCACTTTTTTTCATTGTATTATTATAGAAGGAACCTTACAAAAGAACGGCTTTGCCGGGCTGCGGTATCCCAAGGAGGCGCGTTATGATTATTAGCCGGGTTATGACCAAAAATCCGATTTTTATCCGCCCCGATATGACGGTCAACGAGGCCAGGTCTCTGATGGACAAGGAAAAAATCGGCCACCTGCCGGTTCTGGACAAAAACAACAGCCTGACAGGTCTTGTAACCAGAAAAGATCTGCTAAAAGCGGGGCCCTCTGCCGCTACCAGCCTGGATATGTACGAAATCAGCTACCTTCTTTCCAAAATGACCGTCAAAGAGGTGATGGAAAAGAGCGTAATCACCGTAAAAGAAGACGAAGTAGTAGAAGAGGCAGCCAGGATCATGGCGGATCGGGGCGTAGGCTGCCTGCCGGTGATGCGCGGCAGCCTGCTGGTGGGGATTATCACCGATACGGACCTGTTCCGGGTGTTCGTCAACGCCTTCGGCGCCAGGCATCCCGGGGTACGCATCACCTGCAGCATCCAGGAGAAACCGGGCCAACTGGCGAAACTGTCCCAGGCTATCGCCGAAAAAGGCGGGAACCTGGTGGCTTTTGTTTCCTCTGAAGGCGATGACCTTTCCCGCCGCAGGGCTACCCTGAAAATCTCGCGCCTCAGCAGGGCCGACGCCGAAACCCTGGTAAAGGCCCTCCCTGACGTGGAGCTGGAAGACATCCGGGAACTGTGAACAAAGGCGCCGCGGAAAAGCGGGTTAACGGCTTGAACAAGTCCCTTTAGTTCACTAATATAAGAAGGATATTTTTTAGAAACCCGGAAATAAGTGGAGTTGTATAGATGAGTATTCTCGGTATCGTATTGCTGGTTTTTTTTGTTATTGTTTCGGTTTTGCTGATCCTCCTGGTTCTGGCCCAGAATGAGGAAGGCGACAGCCTTGGGGGGATTTTCGCGGGCGGCAGCGGGTCGGCCTTCGGTTCCAGGTCCGGAAACGTGCTTACCCGGGCAACAACCGTTTTGGGAGCCCTGTTTCTCATTATCAGCCTTGGGCTGGCCCTGGTGAACCGCAGCCCCGCGGCGTCCGGCGTGGAATCCGCGGGCCGCCAACTGGTTCCCGAATCCGGCGTTGACTGGTGGCAGGACACCCCGGCGGAGCCTCCTGCTGAGCCGCCTGAAGCCGTTTCCCCTGCCGATACGGGGCCGGAAGCTGCCCAATAGGGCTTTACCGGGGGTGTAGGGATGTTTTTGTATGAGGTTTTTCCGCCTGAGCTGATTAAGATCGGCCTTGAATCGGATGATAAGGACGAAGTATTTGAGGAACTGGTAGATCAATTCTGTCAGGCTGAAAAATCCAATGCCAGGGAAGAAATCCTGGAAGCCCTCAGGGAACGGGAAGCCAAGATGTCCACAGGCATACAGAAGGGCATTGCGGTTCCCCATGGCAAGACTAACGCCATAAACAACGTCCGGGGGGTTCTGGGGATTTCCAAAAAAGGGATAGATTACGACGCCCTTGACGGCCAGCCGGTTTACCTTCTTTTTATGCTCCTGGCGCCGCAGAAGGATTCGGAAAAACACCTGAGGCTCTTAAAGCGCCTTGCAGGGCTTCTGGATAACCCCCAGTTTTATACAGAGCTGGTGTCCCAGACGGATCCCCAGGCCGCGCACGGCGTTATTAAAAAATACGAGGATATTTTCATATCGTCCTATTAAGAGGGAAAAAAAGAGGGGAAAAAGGTGCCCGCCATGGATTTGGAAGAAGATAAAGATGTGCTTCAACACTTACTCCACCTGGAAGCCGAAGCTTCAGCTTTGGTAGACGGCGCCCAGGCCGAGGCGGACCGGCGGGTCTCTGAAGGGGAAAAACAGAGCAGGGCAAAATACGATGAAGCCTACGCAGCCGAGGTGGCCCGGTTGGAAGCGGCTTATACCAAAGAAATCGCCGCAGTCCGGGAAGATTATAAAAAACAGCTTGAAGCTTACCGGGACAGCCTTAAATCCGTGCCTGCGGACAAGGCTGCTTTTTCCGCCCTTGCGGGGCAGCTTCTCCTGAAGGATCTCTAGGATGCCGGGAGCCGGGGAAAGGGCCTACGCCTATGCTAAAGCCTGCGGGATTATCGGCAAATCGTTTGTAGGCAAACGCGCCGGGAACCTGAGCCGCGCGGCGCGCCTTTCGGAACTGGACCGCCTGGTTTTTCCCGTTTCTTCCAGGGATCTTCCGGAAAAAGAACTGCTTTCGGATCTTGAAGGGCGCCTTATCAAACGCGCCGCTGATTCTATCATTGCCGTAGTGGATTCTTTCCGCAAGCCTCCCGAGCTTTTTTCACTTTTAATCCGGAGCTACGAATACGCGGATCTCAAAAGCGCCCTTACAGCCGCCGCGGGCGGTACGGCTAAACCGGCTTTTACCGGTATAGGCCGCTTTGGGACTGTCCGTTTTTCCGCGTGGCCCGATATTCCTGCCATGATCCGGGGCACAGAATTTGAATTCCTCCTTAATAAGAACGGGGAACTGGACAAGGAAAATTCCGGCATCACCCTCCAGACAGAGCTGGACCGGCGGTATTACCGGGCCTTGTGGAAGGCCCTGCGGCGGCTCAGTGCCCGCGATCGCAGGGCTTCGGAATTCATCCTTTCTGAGGAAATCGCCCTCAAAAACGCCGTATGGGCTTTAAGGCTCAGGACCTATTATGAGATGAAGGCCGATGCGATACGATCCCATTTGATTGATATTGCGGTCCCCATGAAAGGCAGGCAGGTTTCCCTGGCTGCCGACGCTTTCGCGTGCCTGGAACTGCCCCTGGACAGCCGCCAGGCCTGGAAAGGATGGCGCCGGGAATCGTTCCTCAACCCCGGCTTGGGAGAATGGAGGGCGGACCCCAGGTACTTCCAGAACGCCGCCGCCCAGTACCTCTACCGCCTGGCCCGCCGTTCCTTCAGGGCCGACCCTTTTTCGCTGGACACGGTTTTTTGTTTTATCAAGATAAAGCAGTTTGAAGAGGATGTCCTTACGTCCAGCGCCGAGGGCCTGGGGCTGGGTATGACCAGCAGGGATGTCTTTGCCATGCTTGGGGTGGAATCATGAAGCGCAGAAACTTTGGCGCCGGCCTCCGGCCCCGGAAGATGAAGCAGATAGAACTCACGGTCCTTTCCCGCGATGTTGACGGGGTAATCGAATACCTGGGCCGCCAGGGGGTGATGCATTTTTCGGAAGACGAGGACCGCGCCGCCGGGGGGCCTCCTGAAACCGGATCAGCCCAGGCCATGGACGAGGCGGCGTACCGGCATATCCGGGACAACCTGGACAAGCTCCAGACCGCTTCGGCGTATCTGGGCCTTGAGCTTCCCAAAGAGCCTGATGAAACAAGCCGCTTCCCGGGAGAGACCGAAGAGGCCTTAACGGACAAAATCACCGCCGCTGTTTCTTCCCTGAGCCAGCGGGAAAACGAACAGAACCAGGAACAGCGCAAAATCGAAGAGGCCCTTACTGAGGCAAAGGCCTTCACCAACCTCAACGCCCCTTTCGCGGATCTGGATCAGCTTTCCTACCTTACCCTCAGGGTAGGGCGACTGGACCCCAGGCGGCAGGACGAACTCAAGGAAGTCCTTGCGGACCGGGCTGTGATCATCCCTCTGGACAGCGGGAGCGGCGGGGACCGGGTTCTGGCGGCGGCTTCCAGGAAAGGCCGCTTTGCGCTGGATTCGGAACTCAAACGGGCCAACTTCGTGCCTATAGCCATCCCTGAAGGCTACAAAGGCGTCCCTGCGGAGCTTTTTGCGGGCTTGGAAGAACGGCTCAAAGAGGTAGGCCGGGAGCTTGAGGACATAAGGCTCCGGAAGCGGCAGTTCAGGGACGAGTACGGCTCAAACCTGAGATCCCTTACGTGTTCCTATCTTATGGCAGGGATCATGGAGCAGCTCAAGGCCAGGCTGGTTTCCACTAAAAACGTCTACTTCCTTACCGGCTGGGTGCCTGCTGATGTTGTGCCTGCTGTGGTTGGGGAGCTTGAAAAGCTTACTGAAGGCAGGATAGCGGTGCGTTCCTTTAATCCCGAAGAAGTGCCTTCCGTGCGGGAGGGGAAGGAGAAGGTCCCGGTTTCCCTGGATCACGGGGCCTTTGTCAAAGGTTTCGAAGGTGTGGTCTTTTCCTACGGCGCCCCTTTGTACGGCACCATCGATCCCACCCCGCTGGTGGCGGTCTTTTTTACCGTCCTTTTCGGGATCATGTTCGGGGACCTGGGCCAGGGCTTTATTCTTTTCCTGGCAGGGCTCCTTACAGGCAGGAAGGGTCCCAAATTCCTTTCAGGGTTCAGGAAATTTTCGGTCCCTCTGGTTGCCGTAGGGATCTCTTCGATGATCATGGGGCTCTTAAACGGCGAAGTCTTCACCCATGAGGGCCTTCTTGTGGCGCCTACGGAAGCCGTAACCCGGTTCCTTACGGGCAGGCCCATGGAGCGCATCCTCACCCTCATGCCTCTGCCCGAGAAAGGCGGGAGCGTGATCAAGCTTTTTTACTTCTTCGGTTTTACCATCGGCGTAGGGGTTATCCTCAACTCCGCAGGGCTTATCGTCAATATCGTAAACCAGTATTCGCTCAAGGAATACGAAAAGGCCTTTTTCGCCAAAACCGGCGCCGCAGGGGCAGTTCTTTT
>JAITEW010000370.1 GCA_031281855.1 Treponema sp. | reverse complement strand
CAGGCTTTTAGTTGCGGAAATCTCAGAGAACGGCCGGTGGAAGGTTATGGACCGGGCGGGTAAACCTGTGGTCCTTGGGAGGGACGTGTTTACCTCAGGCCAGGTTTCCAGGGAATCGTTTATGGAATGCCTCTCGGTACTGAGGAATTTCAGGGAATTCCTGGCAGGCTGGGACATTGCTGAGGAAGACGTTCATGTAATCGCCACAAGCGCCCTGAGGGTGGCCCGGAACCGGGATATCTTTGTGGACCGGGTCCGGCAGGAGACGGGTTTCCGCCTTACTATCGTGGAAGGTATCGAGGAGAACCGCCTTATGTACCTTGCGGTGCGGTTTGCGCTTAAAAACGACGCGCCCCTGTTCTGGCGGGCCAATTCCATGATCCTCGAAATCGGCGGCGGTTCCACCGAAATCATGCTCCTCCGCAGGGGCGAAATGGTAGCAGCGCACAGCCTGAAACTGGGGACTATCCTTATCGGCCAGGCTTCGCGTTTCGGTTCCCTTAGGGCCCGGGAACGGTACCTGAACGAGAACCTCCGGAACACCTCGGGTTTCCTGAGCGCCGAGCTGGATCTTGCCCATGTGCGGACCTTTGTAATCGCAGGTTCAGACGCCATGATTGCGGCTTCCCATTCGGGAAACGAGCTCAACGAGCACTGCGACGTTATTCCCAGGGAAACTTTTATCGAATTCGCGAAGCGTATCCAGAACTACACTGTCGAGGAATGTATGGAAAAGCTCCGCATCGGGTTCGCTGACGCCGAAGGGCTTATCCCCGGCATACTGGTCCACAAATTCCTTCTTGAACAGACCGGCGCGGCGCAGGTTATTGTGCCCCATGTTTCCATCAGAGAAGGGCTCCTTATCGACCTCGCCCAGGGGGTTGATCCGGCGCTGCAGGAGGATTTTTTCTCCCAAATAACCGCGTCCGTAGTGAGCCTGGGCCGCAAGTACCACTACGACGAAGCCCACAGCCGCCATGTAACGGATCTCTGTATGACCCTTTTCGATGCCCTTGTCCGGGAGCACGGCATGAACCGCCGGGAACGGATGATGCTGGAAGCGGCGTCGCTGCTTCACGATGTGGGGATGTTTATCCGGGCATCAGGGCACCAGCTCCATGGGCAGTACATTGTGGCGAATTCGGAGATTTTCGGGCTCCACAGGGAGGAGCTGGACATTATCGCCAATGTGATCCGTTACCACCGCGGGGACCCGCCTTCTTCTACCGATATCGACTACCTGGCCCTCCAGCGCGAGGACCGGATACTGGTGTTGAAAATGGCGTCGCTGCTCCGGGTGGCGGATGCCCTGGACCGGGGCCATTCCCAGCAGCTAAGGAGTATAACGATAGAACGGAAAAGCGAATCCATAGTGCTCCGCACAGAAGGCAGCCGGGACCTGTCCCTGGAGCAGATAGGCCTTGAAGAAAAAGCCGGCTTGTTCCAGGACGTGTTCGGCTATAAAGTTATCCTGACCTAGGAGCCTGTTGCAATTGTGGCAGAACGCCGGGAGAACCAGGAGGGAAAAGGAAACGATGATCGATAGTAGCGATCCTCATTCTGCTTTGCAAAATCCGCTTTTTTTCAGCCGGGATCTTTCGTGGATAGACTTCAACGAACGGGTGCTTGAAGAAGGCCTAAGGCGGGATCTTCTGCCTTTGGACAGGTTCCGTTTTTTATCTATTGTCTCCTCAAACTTTGATGAATTTTTCATGGTCCGTGTGGCGGCTATGAAACGGGCCCTCCAGGCCGGCGCCGGGGCGGATCCTTCGGGCCAGGGGCCTGCGGAGCAGTTGAAAAAGGTGTCTGAAAAAACCCGTTCGGTTTTAAGCCGCCAGTACAAGGCCCTGAAGGAGGAAGTCTTTCCCGAACTTGCCCAAGGCGGGCTTTCCCTGGTGAGGCCCGGGTCCTGGTCGCCTTCCCAGAGGGAATACCTGGAATCCCTTTTTTTACAGGAAATACTCCCGCTTCTGACGCCTCTGAGGGCGGATGATGAGGAAGCCCTGCCGGCTATCGAAAGCTTCCGGATTCACGCCGCTTTTCTGCTCGAAAAAGAGGACGCCCTTGAGGAGGAAAAAATTTCGATCATCAGGATACCTGCTGTCCTGGATCGCATTGTCTGGCTGCCTCCTGAGCGTGAAGGCAGGACCTGCTGGGCGCTGCTGGAGGATCTGGCCGCCGCGTGGGCTTACGCCCTCTATCCAGGCTGTACGGTTAAGGAAAGCTTTCTCTTTAAAATCAACAGGGACGCGGATTTCTCTGTCGATGAAAAGCGGGACGAGGACTTTATCGAAGCTATGGAAGAAGTCCTGGAAGGCAGGGAGCGGTCCAGGGCGGTGCGTATGGTTTATTCCCCAGGCAGCGCCAGGCTCAGGGCGTACCTTTCGGAACGGCTCGGTCTGGAAGACGAGGATCTTTACGAAGTTGACGGCCCTCTTAACCTTGGGAGCCTTTACGACCTGGTTCTGGTCCGGGGCTTTGATCACCTCAGGGAAAAACCATGGAAGATCCATACGTCCCAGGCGTTCCCTGAAGACGAATCCCTATGGGACAGGATAAGCCAGGGAGACGTGGTTCTCCATTTCCCGTACCAGAGTTTTGATCCTGTAGTCCGTTTTTTCCTCGACGCAGCATCTGATCCCCAGGTAGTCGCCATTAAGACCGCCCTTTACCGGACCAGCGGCAATTCTCTTATTATCAAGGCCCTGGAGCAGGCAAGCCTCGCGGGAAAGCATGTTACCGCAGTGGTGGAGCTTAAGGCCCGTTTCGACGAAGAGCGGAACATCTCCTGGGCGAACAGGCTGGAAAAAGCCGGGGTCATTGTGGTATACGGCCTGGCCCGCCTCAAGGTTCATTCCAAGGTCTCTGTGGTGATGCGGAAGGAAAACGGCAGGATTAAACGCTATACCCACCTTTCCACAGGAAACTACAATGAAAAAACGGCCAGGTTCTATGAGGATATTTGCCTCTTTACGGCGCAGGAAGAAATCGCCTACGATGCCGGGCTCCTCTTCAATAT
>JAITEW010000307.1 GCA_031281855.1 Treponema sp. | reverse complement strand
ACCCGAACCTGTGCCTGCTGCTGCGGCGGCCCCGGAAAGCCCCGCGGCGGCTCCCAAACAGCCTCAAACGGAAGTCCCTGAAGGACAGCCTGTCGTCTTTAAGCCCGCCCAGCGGCCTGCTGCCGCTGCCGGCAGGGTAGGGGGCAGGCCCGTAGGTCCCAGGCCCAGCCGTGATGAACCGCCCCGTTCCGGCCAGCCGCCTCAGGCGCCTTTCCCCCAGCGGCCCCAGGCTGCTGCCGGCAGGGTAGGGGGGAGGCCGGTAGGCCCCAGGCCCGACGGGCGGCCGGGAATGGGAAACCGGCCCTATAACGGTCCCGGAGGGCCCAGGCCTGGCGGCGGGCCCAGACCCGGCGGCCCCGGAAGGCCCGGCTTCGGGCCCAGACCCGGCGGTCCGGGCAGGCCGCTCGGCCCCGGAAGACCCGGCGGCCCTGGCAGGCCCGGAGGGCCCGGCAGACCTGGTGGCGGACCCCAGACTCCTCCTCCTTTGGCAGAAGGGAAAGGGCCGGTGAAAAAAACGTTTAAGGCGAAAAAGCCGGTTTACACGAGGAGAGAAAAAGAAAAGGAAATGGAGGAAAAACTCCTCCAGACCAAAAAGAAGATCACCCAGATCGCCAACCCGGTTCCTAAGACCATCGAAATCATGGAAGTGGTTTCTGTGTCGGAACTGGCCAGGAAGATGAACCTCAAGGCATCGGATCTCATTCAGAAGCTCATGAGCATGGGCCAGATGGTTACGATAAACCAGCAGATCGACGCTGATACCGCGACCCTTTTGGCTGCCGAATTCGGCGCTGATGTGAAAATCGTCAGCCTTTACGACGAGACCGTTATCGACACAGGTTCCGACGAAGGCGCCGCGATGCTGCCCAGGCCGCCGGTTGTTACCGTCATGGGCCATGTCGATCACGGGAAGACCAAACTCCTGGACGCTATCCGCAGCGCCGATGTGGTTTCCGGCGAATTCGGCGGGATAACCCAGCACATAGGCGCCTATACCGTAGAGAACCCCAAGGGGAGGATCACATTCCTGGATACTCCGGGGCACGAAGCCTTTACCCGCATGCGCGCCAGAGGCGCCCAGGTGACGGATATTGTGGTCCTGGTAGTCGCCGCTGACGACGGGGTCATGCCCCAGACTATCGAAGCTATCAACCACGCCAAGGAAGCGGATGTTCCCATAATCGTGGCGGTAAACAAAATCGACAAACCCGAAGCCAACCCCGACAAGGTCAAGAGCCACCTTTCGGAACTGGGCCTTATGCCGGAAGACTGGGGCGGCAAGACCATGTTTGTGGAGGTTTCGGCGCTTCAGAAAAAAGGCATTGATAAGCTCATCGACGCCATCCTTCTGGAAGCGGAGATCCTGGAACTCAAGGCCAATTACGACCGCACGGCAGAAGGCAAGGTCCTGGAATCCCGTATCGATCACGGCCGCGGCATTGTCGCCACGGTAATGGTAGAAAGAGGGACCCTTAAAACCGGGGACTCCTTTGTGGCCGGGATTTGGCCCGGCAAGGTGCGCGCCCTCTTCACCGACAGGGGCGACAAGATCGACAGCGCCACTCCCTCTATGCCCATTGAGGTGCTCGGTTTTGAAGGCATTCCCAACGCCGGCGATCCCCTTCAGGTAGTGGATGATGAAAAAACCGCCAGGGGCATATCGGCCAAACGCCAGGAGCTGAAGCGCTTCGAAGACGCCAAGAATATCAGAAAGATCACCCTGGACAACCTCCACGAAACCATCAGCGACGGGGCTATCCAGGAACTCAAGGTCATCATCAAATCCGATGTCCAGGGCTCCGCCGAAGCTTTGCGTTCAAGTCTGGAAAAACTGTCCACCAGCGAGGTGCGGCTCCATGTGATCCAGGCCCTTCCGGGGGCTATCAACGAAGGTGATGTGGATTTGGCTATCGCCTCTAACGCCATTATCATCGGTTTCAACGTGAGGCCGGTGCCTAAGGCCAAGATCCTGGCGGATCAGGAAAAGGTCGATATCCGTAAATACAACATCATCTACAAAGCTGTGGAAGAGATACAACTGGCCATGGAAGGCATGCTCAAACCTGACACCAAGGAAGAGGTCATCGCTACCGTAGAGGTACGGAATACCTTTAAGACCCCCAAATTCGGCACTATCGCAGGCTGCTATGTCCTTACAGGGAATGTCAAGCGCAGCGCCAGCGTTCATCTGGTCCGGGACAACGTGGAAATATACACCGGCAAGATTGGTTCCCTCAGGCGTTTCAAGGACGATGTGCGCGAAGTGGCTGCGGGCTACGAGTGCGGCATGAGCATAGACGGTTTCGATGATGTACAGGTAGGCGATCAGCTTGAGATCTTTGAAATGGTAGAAGTTGCCAGAAAGCTCAATTGATGTATGAACGAATGATGTATGAACGAATATAGAACAGAACGGCTAGGGCGCCTGATCCAGGAAAAAATCGGCGCCCTCATTGTGGAACGCAGGATAAAAGACCCCAGGGTTACCCCTTTTCTTTCAATTACGCGGGTTGCCGTGTCCCGGGACCTGGCCTGGGCGGAGGTTTACGTTTCGGCCTTTACCGCGGAAAGCAGCCTGGCCAAAGGGGTAGCAGGGCTGCAAAGCGCCGCGGGTTTCATCCAGGCCCAGTTGGCCGGAAGCATGAGGATACGCCAGACGCCGAAACTCCGTTTCCACCGGGATATGGGCATCCGTGAAGGCTTCGAAATCGTAAAAAAAATTGAGGAACTGAACAATAATGGCTCTGCAGATGAACCCGGAGACCCCGGGCCGCGTTCTGACAAGTGACCGCAGCGGCGGTTTGCTGCTGTTGAAAAAAAGTCCCGGCATCACTTCCTTTGAGAGCCTTGCTATTGTTAAAAAGGCCCTTCATACCGGAAAGGTGGGCCATACAGGCACGCTTGATAAATTCGCTTCAGGACTCCTTATTGTTCTTACAGGAAAGGCCCTCAAACTTGCGCCGTGGTTCTCGCTTTGCCGCAAAGAATACGAAGGGCGCATCCGCTTCGGCCTTGAAACCGATACCCTCGACCCCGAAGGGGCTCCTGTGGCCGAAGGGAAGATCCCTTCACGAGAAGACGTTGAAGCCGCGCTTTCAGGTTTCAGAGGCCAAATACTCCAGGCCCCTCCGGCGTATTCGGCGGTTCATGTGGACGGCCGAAGAGCTTCCGATCTTGCCCGGCAGGGAACGGCGCCGGAAATGAAAAAAAGGCCTGTTACCGTTTACAGCCTTGAGATCCTTTCCTGGGACCCTCCTTCGGCAACTGTCAGGGTATGCTGTTCCGCTGGAACGTATATACGTTCACTGGCCCGGGACATTGCCCTTGCGGCCGGGACCAGGGCCCACCTGAGCGCCCTGGTACGCACCGGGATAGGGGGCTTCCGCCTGGACAGGGCCTTTGACCCTGAGGCGTATAAGGGAACAGGCGGCGCTGATCCCGGGATAGCCCGGGAGCTTGCGGCGGCGGTCCAGCCTGTAAAGGCGGAAACCTTCGCTCTTCTGGGGCTGCCTGCTGTTTTCGCAAAGGACGAAACGGTTAAATCCCTGATCCTCGGGAGGCTTTCGGGCTCTGATATAACGGATCTGGGCCTGCCTTCAGACGCCGGCGCCGCAGGGGTTTTCAGCGTGAAAGACGGCGGGGAAGAGGAACTCGCCGCGGTTCTCGAAAAAAAATCCGGGAAATGGGGCTTTGGCCGTGTCTTTGCGCAGAATTGACTGGGATAGCCTCGTCCTGGGAACTGTGAAACTGGACAGGGAGCCCAGGGCCGTTGCGGTCGGCGTCTTTGACGGGCTGCACCGGGGTCATGCGGAGCTTATTAAGCGGGCCGTGGCCAGAGGGCGTCCGGCGGCGGTTACTTTCAGGGAAAACCCCAGGAAACTGCTTGCCCCTGGGGATTACCAGGGCGATATTTTCAGCCTTCAGAGGAAACTGGAAGTTCTGGAAGCCTGCGGCGTGGAAGAAGCCGTTGTGATTGACTTTTCCGAAAAATTCAGTAAACTTAAAGGTCAGGAATTTATGGCCCTTATGGAAGGCCTGCTGCATGTGGGTTTTTTGGTAATAGGCAGTAATTTCCGCTGCGGTTTCAGGCAGGATACGGACGCGTCATTCATTAAAACCATGAATGAAAAGCTGGGAATAGAGACCTGCGTGGTCCCGCAGGTAGTTGAAGGCGGCTTTCCGGTTAGTTCCAGCCGTATCAGGGCCGCCATTAGAGGAGGGGATCTTGCCGCCGCCGCTTCCATGCTTGGGCGGAATCCTGATCTGGATCTCCGGGGCATGGTTCCCTGTCCCGCAGGACCTCAGGAGGGCTGGTATTACGAAGCCCTTAGCCTGGGCCGGATTATTCCGGCGCCGGGTTCTTATCCCGCTCTGGTACAGGGGAGGGGATGTTTCAGGATCGTTGTTTCAGTAGATACCGGAGGGGTGTTTATCCCCTCTCATGAGGGATTTGATCCCGGCAACGCTGTAAGCGTTGAATTTTTAACAGAGGCCCTGAGGCCTTAAAGAGTACCCAATTTAGGAGTGAAAATATATGGCATTAAGCAAAGATGAAGTAACATCAATTGTTACAAAGTTCGGTAAGAACGAAAAAGATACCGGAACTTCGGAAGTTCAGATTGCCCTGCTCACAGAGCGTATCAACCAGCTCACTGAGCACTGCAAACAATTCAAAAAAGACAAGTCCAGCCAGCGGGGCCTATTGATCCTGGTAGGTCAGCGCCGCCGTATGCTGAAGTACATTCAGCGTACCAATCTGGAGAAGTATCGTTCCCTTATAAAGGAATTGGGGCTGCGTAAATAAAAAAATGATCCAAAAAGTAACCTATCAAATTGCCGGGTATGAATTAATTCTGGAAACCGGCAGAATCGCGAAACAGGCCAACGGCGCTGTATTCGCCCAGTACGCAGGATCGGCGGTAATTGCCACGGTCTGCGCGTCGTCAGACGCAGTAGAGGGACTGGACTACGTTCCCCTTACTGTGGATTATAACGAAAAGTACTACGCGGCCGGAAAGATCCCCGGAGGCTTTATCAAGAGAGAAAGCCGGCCAAAAGACAAGGAAATCCTGGTTTCAAGGCTCATCGACAGGCCCATGCGGCCGCTCTTTGACAAGGCCTTCGGCAGGGAAATTCAGGTTGTGCCTACTACCTTATCCACCGATCAGGTGAACCCGCCGGATATACTGGCCATCGTAGCGTCTTCGGCTGCTGTGCATATTTCGGACATCCCCTTTGGCGGCCCTATCGCAGGGGTCCGGGTCTGCCAGGTCGCAGACGAGCTGGTGGTGAATCCCACGTACGAGCAGATTGAGAATTCCACGCTGGAAATCACGGTTGCAGGTACAAAAGAAGGCATCACCATGGTGGAAGGCGGGGCCAACGAGGTAGGCGAGGACATTATGATCGCCGCGCTTGAAAAAGCCCATGCGGTGATCATCGAACTTTGCAATATCCAGGAAAAGCTCCGGGAACTGGCGGGAAAACCCAAGCTGCCCCTCACTCAGACAGGCTGCGCTCTGGAAAACAGCGATACCATCAGGTCTGCGGCTAAGCCGCGCCTGGAAACCGCCTGTTTTCTTAAAACCAAGCAGGAACGCCGCGAAGCTATCTCAAAAGTAAAAGCTGAAACCGCGGCCCAGTACGCTTCCCAGCTTGAGGACGAAAATCAGAAAAAACTTTTTGACGCGCTTTTCGAGGATCTCCAGTACGAGATACTCCGTTCTTCGATTCTGGACAAAGGCGTCAGGGTGGACGGCAGGGGGACCGAAGACATCAGGAACATTACCTGTGAAATCGGAATCCTTCCAAGGACCCACGGTTCAGCCCTCTTTACCCGCGGCGAGACCCAGGCCCTGGTGGTTACCACGCTGGGCACGGTTTTCGACGAACAGGTTTTCGACGACATCGACGGGGACAAGCGGGAACATTTCATGCTCCATTACAACTTCCCTCCCTATTCTGTAGGCGAAGTAGGGCGCATGGGTACCGGCCGCCGGGAAATCGGCCATGGAAACCTGGCCCGCCGTTCCCTGGAAGCCATGATACCTTCCAAAGACGTATTCCCCTATACTATCCGGGTCGTGTCGGAAATCATGGAATCCAACGGCTCCTCTTCTATGGCCTCTGTCTGCGGCGGAACCCTTGCTATGCTCCACGCAGGGGTGCCGATGAAAAAACCCGTAGCAGGTCTCGCTATGGGGCTTATCACCGAAAGCAACACCCCTGGGGCCCGGTACGCGGTTCTTTCCGACATTCTGGGCGAAGAAGATCACCTTGGGGACATGGATTTCAAGGTCTCAGGCACCGCTGACGGGATCACGGGCTTCCAGATGGACATCAAGATCGCAGGGGTTAATCCTGAGATCATGCGCAAGGCTCTGGATCAGGCCAAGCGGGGCAGGCTCCACATCCTGGGCATCATGAACCAGTGCATCAACAAACCCGTAGAAGCTATCAGCGAATACGCGCCTAAGATCGTGACCCTCCGTATCGACATTGACAAAATAGGCGCTCTTATCGGCCCAGGGGGCAAGAACGTCAAGGCCCTTTGCGAGCAGTACAGCGTGAAGATAAACACCGAAGACGACGGGACTGTTACCATTTTTGGAAAGAGCACCAAGGACGCTGAGGACGCCAAAGCCGCGGTACTGGGCATCGTGCTCGACCCGGAACTGGGGCGGGTTTACAACGGTACGGTAAAGCGGATCATGGACTTCGGCGCCTTTGTGGAGATACTCCCTGGCAAAGAAGGGCTGGTCCACATTTCCAAACTTTCCCGCCAGCGCATCGCCAGGGTAGAGGATGTGGTCAAAGAAGGGGATGTCATTCAGGTGAAGCTCCTGGAAATCGACAAAATGGGCCGCCTCAACCTTTCGTACATCGACGCTATCGATCCCCAAGGCGCCCCTTCTGGTGAAGCCGGGCCGCCCAGGGACGGTTACCGCGGCCGCCGTGACGACAGGCAGCGCCGCTGATTTGGGCCTGCCGATGCCGGAAGAAAACAGAACCCCCTCGGGGGTTCCGGAAATAAAGATCTGTAAAAAAGATCCTGCCGCGGTTCTTCCGGCGTATGAAACCGAAGGCGCCGCGGGAATGGATATCCGGGCCTTTCTTTCCTGCGAGGTCCGTATCCCTCCTATGGGGCGCGCTAAAATACCGACAGGCCTTTTTATGGAAATACCTGTGGGTTATGAAGTCCAGGTACGGCCCCGTTCGGGCCTGGCATTGAGGTCCGGAGTAACGGTCCTCAACGCGCCGGGCACTATTGATTCGGATTACCGGGGCGAAGTGGAGATAATCCTTATCAACCTTGGGGCCGAAACGTTTACCGTAAAATCCGGGGACCGCATAGCCCAGCTTGTGGCTGCCCGGGCGTTTAAGGCTGATACCGCCGAAGTTCTTTCCCTTTCCGAAACCCCAAGGGGCGAAGGGGGCTTTGGATCCACAGGGGTTTAGACAGGGGAAGCTGCAGATGGGAACCATACGCGCCGATCTCCCTTTACCGGAAACCGCCTTTTACAGGCGCCGCAGATTATCCTGGACTATATTCAGGTATATCGTTGCGGATACGCTTTTCTCGTTTTTCGTGGCCTTTCTTTTCTTTTTTTTCATCTTCTTTGTGAACCAGTTGCTCCTGCTTGCGCAGCAGATACTCACCAAACATGTGCCTTTCTATCAGGTGGCGCTGCTGGTTTTTTATTCCCTCCCTTCCATCATTGCCATGTCTGCGCCTTTCGCGTCCCTTGTGGGAACCCTTATGACTATAGGGCGCCTTACGTCGGACAACGAGGTTCTGGTTCTGCTTTCCTCGGGCCTGTCATACAGGAATATATTTCTGCCTGCCCTGGCTGTAGGGGTCCTCATATCCATACTGTCGTTTTTTACCAATGACGTGCTCCTGCCCGCGGGAACGGTGCAGTTCGCGCGGCTTTACCGCCAAATCGTGGTTGCAACTCCGGCGCTGGAACTGGAGGCCAATTCGGTCAAGCGGTTCAAGGATACGGTAATCGTAACAGGCCCGGTTACGGGCAGGGAAATCGAAAACGTCCTTATCCTGGACCGGACCAGCGACGGTGAACGGCGGGTCATTATGGCGAAGGACGCTGAGCTCAAGGACGCCGGGAGGGAAGGGCTTTCCCTGGATCTCTCAGGCGCATTTGTCCAGTCATCAAAGGAAATTGTCAGGGATGATTACGATTACGCTTCCGCGGGGTTTCTCCGCTACTGGGTTCCCCAGGAAGACCTTATCCAGGCGGTTTCTTCGATAACCCCCAGGGAGATGAGTTCCACCGATGTAAGGAAGGAAATACAGACCAAAGACGCCGAACTCATGGAACGGCTTGATGAACGGTACTACAAAAGCTTAACCCAGGCTTTGAGCCTTGAAGACAGCCTCAGGAGAGGGCCTGCAAATGAAGCGTGGAACAGGCGGGAAAATTATTTTTCCGCTTTTCTCCGTGAATACCAGGCAAACCAGGCTTTGCGGAACGACAGGAGCCTCCTTATCTACCGCCTTGAATACTACAAGAAATTCTCCATACCCTTCGGGGCGCTGTCCTTTGTTTTTCTCGCAGTCTCTCTGGGGCTTTTGGCGAAAAAAAGCGGCCAAACCGTGGGCTTTATCTTCGGCCTTATTATCGCGGTGATCTATTGGGCCCTTCTTCTGGGCGGTCAAACCATGGGGGTCCGTATGGGGACCTCGCCTTTCTGGTCCATGTGGCTGCCTAATATACTGGCGGCTCTCATCGGCCTTATTATGCTTATAGCGAGGATCAGAAAGTAACGTTATGATACTGGACCGGTACCTGGTAAAACAGTTTATCCCTATTTTCGTTGTCGCCCTTTCTATGTTCATACTCCTTCTTTCGTTGATCGATCTTTTCGCGAACCTCTGGCGCTACCTTAACTACGAAGTTCCGGCCAGGGACATACTGCGGGTAAGTTTTTATTATCTCCCTAAGAGTTTTTCCTATGCCCTCCCTATTTCGCTCCTTTTCGCCGCAGCTTATACCCTTGGGGATCTGTACGCCAGAAACGAGCTTACCTCGGTATTTTCGTCCGGGATACCCTTCTGGCGCTTCAGCCTTTCGCTGCTCATCATCGGCGCTTTCGCCTCACTTTTTTCCTTTTTCTTTGACGACATGGTGGTCATACCTACCCTGAAGATGAAAACCGATCTTTCCCAGGTCCTTTTGCACCAGCAGCGTACCGAAAATAATTCGGATATTGTGATCAAGGCCCGCAACGGCCAGCTTATCTATTCTGTGGATTACTACGATCACAACGCCCAGGTGCTCAACGGCGTCAGCATTATCGAACAGGACAGCGAAGGGCGCCTCCTCTCCCTGGTGCGGTCCTCCCAGGCGTCCTGGGCGGAGGATCATTGGATACTTTCAAACCCTATTATCTACGAATGGAGGGAAGGGCTCTTGCGGACAAGGGCGATGGAACCGGCCGACATCTACCGGGAACTGCCCGATACCTTTCGCCGTAACATGGTGAATGTCGAGGAGCTGTCAGCCAGCGACGCGGGGCTTCTGGTCCGGGATCTGAAGACCGCGGGGCTTCCTTTTATCGAACCTTTGGCTGAATATTACCACCGTTTTTCCTTCCCTACCGCTTCCTTTGTGGTGATGATCCTCTCTATATCCATGGGAGGAAGGTTCAAGAAAAACATACTCCTCATGAGCCTTTTGGCGAGCCTTGCGTCGGCGGTGGTTTTTTATGTAATGGAAATGATCAGTATGATGATGGCCAAGCTGGGCTATATACCGCCATTTATAGGGGCCTGGTTCCCGGTAATTGTCTTTATTATCCTGGGGCTTTTTCTTATACAGAGCGCCAAAACATAAACGTCTATGGAATCAATTTTTACCTTGATTCATGAAGATTCCCGTTCAAAAGCCAGGACCGGAACCGTTAAACTCCCTCACGGAAACGTGCGCACCCCGGTCTTTATGCCTGTAGGCACCAACGGAACGGTCAAAGCCGTCACCAGGGAAGACCTTAAAGAAATCGGCTTTGAGATTATCCTTTCCAATACCTACCACCTGTATCTAAGGCCTGGGGAAGAGGTTATCTCCCTCTCTGGGGGCCTCCATTCATTCATGGGCTGGGACGGCAATATACTCACCGATTCCGGGGGCTTTCAGGTGTTTTCCCTGGCTCCGTTCAGAAAGATCACCGAAGAAGGCGTCAAGTTCCGTTCCCATATCGACGGTTCATACCATCTCCTTACGCCTGAATACATCTCCCGGTTTCAGGCTCTGTTGGGCAGCGATATTCAGATGCAGCTTGATGTCTGTACGAGCTGGGGCGCTTCCCGCAAAGAGGCGGTTAACGCCCTGGAGACTACGAGCCGCTGGATGGAAAGAGGGAAGCAGGCCTGGGAAGATCTGCGTTCCCAAAGCGGTTACAAGGGGCTTTTTTTCCCCATAGTCCAGGGGAATTTTTTCAAGGATCTCAGGGAGGAAAGCGCCTGCCGGGCTATAGCCGCGGATTGCCCGGGTATAGCCATTGGAGGGTTGTCGGTAGGCGAAAGCGAGGATGTCTTCCTTGAATACCTCGCCTTTACAGCGGCTTTATTGCCCCGTGAAAAACCGCGCTATGTCATGGGGATCGGTACGCCTGAATACATCCTGGGAGCAATTGAACAGGGCATTGACATGTTCGACTGCGTGTTCCCTACCAGAAACGGCCGCAACGGCCAGGTCTTTACCCGGAAAGGGAGCTTCGCCCTCAAAAAAGCCGAAAATGCAAGGGATTTTTCGCCGATAGATGAAGAGTGCAGGTGTAAAGTCTGCCGGGGTTATTCCCGCTCGTATCTCAGGCACCTTTTCAGGAACCGGGAGATTCTCTGCTCCATTCTGGCAAGTTACCATAACCTGTACTTCCTGAATGATTTGGTGGTAGAAGCCCGCAGGGCTATTGAAGAAGACCGCTTTTTGGAATTCAAGACCGAATTCCTCAGGCGTTATTCGTACTGACTCGGAGGGAAAAGATTGAAACCAGGAACACGGATACGGTCCGCGGCGTCTGTCATTCTTGCGGCTTTGCTTGTAACGCTGCCGGGGCCTGCCCTTCAGGCTCAGGAAGGCGGTTTTTCTGAACCTGCGCCTGTCTCCGGCAGCGCCGCTGGTACAGGAGATTCTGATGCCCTGGCAGAGTTTGAAGACGCCTCTGTAAAAGACGGATCCGGCGCTGCTGTGCTGGACGAAACAACGGCCCCTGAAGCCGGCGCCGAAGGGGCGGATTCAAACGCGGCTTTTCCTGAAGATGCGGTTTCCGGCGGGGTCCCGCAGGACCCCGTCCCTGAAGCCGGCGCCGAAACGGCGGTCCAGGCTGAAGCCCAGGCGGTGAAGGCGCCTGACGAAAAACAGCTCAGCGTCCTCCGTTACGGTACAGAGACGGAAATCGCGGCGCTTGTTCAAACCCTCAAAACCGGCAAGGATTCAAGCCTTGACGCTGAACTGATCCAGTTGGTCCAGGTCTCAAAAAACAAAACGATACTTTCAGGGATCTTTTCGTTCTTTGGAGAAACGGAAAAACCCGGCCTTGAGGAACGGGCCATGCGGGTTATCCGGGAAAGGGACGATGAAGCCAACGAAACCGTCCTTGCGGCTGTGGACTATTTGGGAAAGGTAAAATCCGCCGAAGCCGTGCCGGTCCTTGAGGAACTCATCAATTCAGGGGAAAGCCGTTTTCTCAACGCCGCCATCAGGGCCCTGGGCCGGGCTGGCAGGGGAGG
>JAITEW010000280.1 GCA_031281855.1 Treponema sp. | reverse complement strand
TGCCCCCGTACACCACCGTCGCCGGTCCGGGGCAAGGAATAGAACCCCTGTCACCCCAAAATTTTACCGACAGCATTACTGCGCCCCCAGTTTAAGGAAAATCTGGGCCTTTTCAATTTCCGTGTTTACCGTGGTCTCGATTTCCTCAAAGACATCCATGGTAACCCCCAGGGTTCCCCAGACCAGGGGGTCCGTCTTGCCGGGGTGCATGTCCCCGGAAAAGCCTATTCCCATCATGGCGGCAAAATGGTTCGCCGCGACAATGCTGCAGAGTACGTCCTTCTGGGAGCCCTGGTACTCCCCCGGATTATGGTGATAGAGGATCGTATCCCCCACGGGGCCCTCCAGCTTCCAGGCCCGGACGATCCTGGCCCCCACGGCGCAGTGATTCATCCCCAGGGTCCTTTCCTCCGCCTGAAAGAGGGAGATCCGTTCCCGGTCGGCGGCGCTGACCGTGAGCATGTATTCCTTGGAGAGCACCGCGTTGAGGGGTATCTTTCCTATGTCGTGGAGAAGCCCGGCGGTAAAATACTCTTCCAGTTGTTTACTGTCGATGCCCCGCCGGCGGGCCAGGATCTTGGCGGAAACCCCGACGCAGAGAGAATGACGCCAGAAGCCCTCCATGTCCAGCCCCTGGAGGTACTTCCGGGAAGAAAGGTTCCCCATGACCGCGGTGGAAAGGGCCAGGTTTTTTACCGTATTGATCCCAAGCATGATGATAGCACGGACCAGACTGGTCACCTGGTTGGGAATGCCGTAATAGGCGGAATTGATGAGTTTAAGCACCCTTCCTACCAGCACCGGGTCCAGGGAAATGACATGGTTAAGATCCGCGGGACTCGTCTGGGGATTGTTGCAGACCTCCAGTACCTTGACCACAGAAGTAGGCAGGCTGGGCATATTTTTTATATACTCGTCTATTTTTTTGTTGAGTTCATCAGCCATAAACCCCTCCGGCTGCGGGCTGCTGCGATTCTTCCGGCTGCCATGTGTTCGGGAGCTTTTTGAGTTCCGCAATGACCGTTTCGGCCTTGCGGGTTATAGCAGCCGAAAGTCCGCGGTCAGGCAGATCATCCGCCAGGTGTTCCAGATATTCCAAAGCCCCCGCGACTTCCTGAGGCGCAGGGCTGGTATCTACCCCGACAGCCTCGTTTACTTCGCCTTTCCGTTCCTCGATATCCCGGAAGAGCCCTTTCCTGCCTTCAAGTACATCAATAAGAAATTCCAAGCTTAACCGGCAATCGCTTTTAAGGAAATCGGCTTTCTCTTTTTCCGGAAGGGACTGGGTCAGACTTTTAAGGTTTTTCAAAAGTCCCAGTATGTTAGAAACCCTGATGTCCCCAATCAGTAATGCGTCCAGGTCAAGTTCGGCTTTAGACTGTTCTCCGGACAGCGCTTCGCCCTGCGGCGCTTCTCCGGTAAAGGGCTCCTCAGAAAACGCAGGGACCTCTTCTTCAAACGGCTCCTCTTCACCGGAATCGAGATCCAGTACCGGTTCGTCAAAAGAGAGCGGTTCCTCATCCTCTTCGGGGGCTTCTTCAGGCTGCGCCTCTTCAGATATCTCTTCTTCAAGTATCTCTTCGTCAGGTACGGCCTCTTCAGGAAGCGGTTCCGCGTTTTCCCCGGTTTCCGCGTTTTCTTCGATTTCTGCGGTTTCCCCGGTTCCGGCAGCCTCAGGGATTTCTTCCTGAGGGACGGACTCTTCTTCAGGCTGCCCGGGAGGCGGGGCCGCAGGCGGGGGCTGGTACTGCTGGGGGGGATAAGGCGGGTAGGGCTGCGGGGGCTGATCCTGGGGCTCCCGGGCCCGGGGCTGGGGCGGAGGAGGTTCCTGAACCTGGGGCTCCTGAGGTATGGGCTCCTGGGGTACAGGTTCTTGAAATACGGGTTCCTGAGGTGCAGGCTCCTGGGATTTTGGAGCCCCGCTTTGGCTCGGCGGCACAGGGCCCTGGGCTTCGCCGGGGAAATCCGCAAGGTCGGCAAGGGAATCGAGGGAATCCTCAGGACCTGAAGCAGGCAGATTTTCGCTGTCTTCAGGGACCATGTAGCTCTCTTCGCCGGGAAAGAATTCGTCCCCGGTTCCGTCTTCGTCAAAGTATTCACTGTCCTCAATAAACAGCGCTTCAGTTTCCTCATCCACTTCCTGGTTTATCCCCGAAGCGCCCAGGAGCAGGGACATAGTATCATCGCCGCCGGTTTCTTCTTCGGCGCTGCCTGACAGGAGTTTTATATTCCGATCCCACATCTCCTTTACCGATGAGGAATAGGCGCTGACTGCGTTTTCATAGAAATCAAGAGATTTATTGAGTTCCGAAAGATCTTCCGACGTGGCCCGTTTGCCCTGGAGGTTTACCAGCGTATCCGCTGCGCGCAGCGCCTTTTCCAGGGAACCGGCTTCTTTGAGAAGTTCCGCCTGAGCCGCAAGGGCTTCGGCGTCGTTGGGGTCCGCCCGGGAAAGCTCATCGAAAACCTGGATAGCATGGGTACGGTTCCCCATTTCGGCGTAGAGCTTGCCCAGAAGAAGTTTCGCCCCCCTGTCGTTAGGCCGCCTCGCTAGATAAGCCTGGATTCGTTCCTCGGCTTCCTTGTACTCCTTGCGCCTGAAATGGATGTCCGCAAGGTCAAGCTGAAAAGCGTAGTTGCCGGGGTCGATAGAGAGGATCTTCTTGAAGGTTTCTTTGGCTTCCTCATCCTGGCCGGTAACCCGCTGAACCGCCCCTTGAACCCGCAGGGCCTGGATGCTTTCGGGGTCCCAGTCCAAAGCCGCCTGGGCCTGTTCCAGGGCTTCGGGGTAACGTTCCATTTTGAGGTAAAGCCCCGCAAGCCGGTTCCTGACCTCAGAGCTGTCAGGCGTGAGTTTTACCAGCTTCTCCAATTCCAGCACAGCGTCGGCAAAGTCGCCGGATTCCTCCAGCACCCGTTCCAGGTTAACAACTGCCTTGGTGTACTTGGGGTCCGCCTCAATGGCCCTGCGGTAATTCTGGATAGCCTCTTTGGTCCGCCCCTGGTCTGCCTGGACCACCCCTATGTTGTTCCGGGCTTCGGCGTTAAAAGGATCCATGTCCAGAATGCGGTTAAAGGTATCAACGGCCTTGTCGTGGCGGCCTTGTTTGAAATGAATGATCCCCAGGTTGTTCATAGGCTCAAGCCAGCCGGGCTTGCTGCGTATCGCCGCCCGGTATTCGCCTGCGGCGTCTTCCATCTTGCCGTTAGCCTCCAGGGCTACGCCGTAGTTAAAGTGAAGAGTAGGATTATTGTGGTCCAGCGCCAGGACTTTGCGAAAAACCCCGTAGGCTTTATCGTACTCCTTGAGCTGATCATAAATAGTCCCAAGGTTGTTGTAAGCCGGTACGTAAGCGGGGTTAAGTTCTATCACTTTAGCGTAAGCCATAGACGCGGCTTTTAAATTCCCCATCTGCTTGTGGATGTTTCCGATGTTATAATGAAATTCCGCTTTCGTCGGATTGATATCAATAGCTGTGATAAGCGCGTCCAGGGCATCCCGGAGTTTTCCCTGACGGCGGAAAACAACGGCAATGTTATTAAGCGCTTCTATATCCTGGGGGTCTTTTGCCAGGAGAGTGGTGAATTCATCCGCAGATTCAGTGAGTTTCCCTTCACGCGCAAAAGTCGTCCCTAAAAGGAGGCGGGCGTCGCGGCTGTCAGGGTTTTTTACGAGGTAGTTTTTGAGAAGCCGTTCAGCCTCTTCGTGATCCCCTATCTGGACGCTTCCCCGGGCGCGTTCCAGCACATCCTGCATGTCTATGGGACTCATTCAACCATCCTTAAAGGCCGGGCGGCGGTTTCCCGGGAAAAATCCCCTGCTTCCGGGGTACTGTCAAAAACGCCGGGCGCCGGCGGATCGCCGCCGGAACCTTGCTGTCCGTCATAGGCGGCTACTGCAAAATAATAAAGAGTTCCGTTGTTCAGCCCTTCGATGCGTATCTTCGTCCGGTTTCCCGCATTGATTGGCGATTTTACCGGTTTTCCGTCGATTATACCATGATCCCCAAAGTATTCTCCACTGGAAACGCCGTAATAGACGAGGTAGCCTTCCACATTTCTGCCCGGGCTGGCTTTCCAGGAAAGCTCTACGGCGCCGTCTTTCGCCGTTGCGGCGACCAGTGCAGGAGGAGGGGGGGGATCATCGGCCCGGTAAACGATACGCAGTTCATCCAGGTAAGGGCTGGTTTCCCTGTCTCCGGAAGGATAAAAATCCGCCGCGACCTGAATAAACCGGCCTGAAAGGCTTGAAGGCAGATCTTCCCCTGGTTTTACCGGCACCCAGGGAACATCATTCCAGAGGTAAGGCGTGTTATTGGCGCGGGCAAAGAAATTAAGTTCCGAATGATCCGCGAAACGGAGGCTGCCGTTTCCGGCGTACCAATTCCGGGTATTCCCGGCGCTTTGGCCCCCGAAGGCCTCGATTTTAAGGAGCCTTCCTGATGATTTTCCCAGATCCAGGGTCCTCGTTTCCACCCGGCCTTCCCGGAGATACCTGGCCAGCGCCGGGGTTTCCCGGTAACAACTGTATATGCGGAATTCGTCCATTAACCCCGAAAACTGGTTCCCCAGGACGAGGCTGCAATCCTCGCCGGTAAGAGGCGTATACACTTCCCCGCCTTCGCGCCTCGTGGACGTGGCGTACTCGACCGATTCCAGCCTGCCGTCTACCAGGTACTCCAGAAGCCCCAGATCCGCGTTAAAACGGACAAGGTGATGGGACCAGGTCTTGGGTATCACCGGAGGCCCCGAAAGGGTAAGGGTCATGCTTTTCTGTCCCGAAGGATCGGAAAAAAAATCAGGAAAAATCCATTGGAGACGGTTTTTCGAAACAGTACACCGGATACGCTGGAAGCCGTAAACCCCCTGGGTACCGGGCCGGGAGGAAGTCCATACGAGCAGCTCTTCGCCGTTCTCAAGGCTCATGGGAAAAAGCCAGAATTCAACGGAAAAATCCCCTACCCTGCTGCCCGGGACAAAAAGGGCGCTCTGCCGGGGTCTAAGGGTCAGGGGACCTGAGCCGCTAATCCCGGAAAACCGCGCAGCCCCTTCGCCGGTGCGGGTCCAGGGCCTGGGGGAAACGCCGGACGCGGAAGAAACGGACAGGTCCCAGCGGCCCTTTTTATCCGCGAAACTGCCGGGTACAGCTTCGTCAAAAGAGAGGTAGAGATCGAGAAAAGGGTCCGTTTCTGCCTGAAGCGCTTCGTAATCCGGCGGAACTTCCTCTTGGGCTTCGGCTCCGGCCAGGATCAGCACCGGATGAGGCCGGGCCAGAGGCAGTTCGATAACGCCGGAACGTCTTTCCACGGCCTCCCAACCGTAGGAAGCGCCGATAATAATGGTCTTTTCCCCTACCGCAAAGAGACGGAAAGCGCCGCAAAGCGCCGTAAGTACCAGTACTATGACAAACAATGATCGTTTCATGGGCTCCCCCCCTTTCTTATCGGTAGGAAAACCCCGGAAAATTAAAGATACCGCACGAGGTCCTTTAACCTTACTTCACCATCTCCAGGGCGTACTCTTTGCTTCCCAAGCCGTACTCCTCAAGGAACGCTATCTGCGAATAAGGGTCCTTGCCGTGGAGGCGTTCAAACAGGTGGCCTTTGTCGCCC
>JAITEW010000191.1 GCA_031281855.1 Treponema sp. | reverse complement strand
TGGCCGGTAAGCGCGCCTGGGTTACGGGCCTGCGGGCCGCCCAATCGGTAACCCGGTCGGACCTGCGGGTCCTGGAGTGGGATGATAAATTCGGCCTCATCAAAATCAACCCCCTTTTTGACTGGAGCGATGAGGATACGGCGGCGTACCTGAAAGACCACGGCCTTCCGGTGAATCCCCTCTACGCCAGGGGCTTTAAGAGCATAGGATGCGCTCCCTGTACGCGGCCGGTAAAGGAGGGGGAGGACGCCCGGGCTGGCCGCTGGTGGTGGGAGAATCCTGAGCACAAGGAATGTGGCCTCCATATCAAAGGCGCGTAAGGAAGGTATATGCGGGAACAGACGAACCTGGACAAACTGGAATCTCAAAGTATTTTTATCATGAGGGAAGCTTACCGGGCTTTCAAAAACATCGGTATGCTCTGGTCCATCGGCAAGGACAGTACGGCCCTGCTGTGGCTGGCCAAGAAAGCGTTCTTCGGGCATGTGCCCTTTGAGCTTATCCATATTGATACCAGTTTCAAGATCCCCGAGATGATCGCTTACCGGGACCGGCTGGCGAAAGAGCTTAGGCTGCGCCTGGTGGTGGGGCAGAACAGGAAGGCTATTGCCGAAAAGCGGACCTTCCCCGATGGCCTGGACCGGATAAGCTGTTGCCGGGAGCTTAAAACCCTGCCCCTGCGGGCTACCTTGGACGGGACCGGGCCGCGGCGGGTGTACGATCCCAACAAGGACGCCTGGGAAGAGCTTGAAAGCGCCGAACCCTACAACGCGGTGATCGTGGGGGTCCGCAGCGACGAGGAAGGGAGCCGTTCCAAGGAGAGGGTCTTTTCCGCCCGGGACGAGAAGAGCGAATGGGACGCCGGTTCCCAGCCGCCTGAGTTGTGGAACCTCTACAAGACCGAGTTTGCCCCCAAGACCCATGTGCGGGTTCATCCCCTGCTGGACTGGACGGAGCTTAACATCTGGGAATACATCGATCGGGAAAAGATTCCCACCATTTCCATCTATTACAATCAGGGGGACGGTAAGCGCTACCGTTCCCTGGGGTGTTACCCCTGCACCAGCCCGGTGGATTCCGATGCCCGGACTCCCAAAGAAATTACCGACGAGCTTATCAGCGGCAAATTCCGTAACATTGCCGAGCGTTCAGGCCGGGCCCAAGACAAAGACGGAGGCGGTACCTTGGAGACCTTACGAAAAGAGGGGTACATGTGATGGCCATGAACATTGTTATCACCGGCCATGTGGATCACGGAAAGAGTACGCTTGTCGGGCGGCTTCTGGCGGACACCCATTCCCTGCCTGAAGGCAAGCTTCAGCAGGTCAAGGATCTGTGCGGGAAGAAAGGCCGGGTCTTTGAATACGCCTTTCTCCTTGACGCCCTGGAAGATGAGCAGAAGCAGGGCATCACCATTGACAGCGCCCGGATTTTTTTCAAGAGCCCGGTCAGGGAGTACATCATCATCGACGCGCCGGGGCATATTGAGTTTCTGCGGAACATGTTGAGCGGCGCGTCCCGGGCGGAGGCGGCGGTTCTCGTCATTGACGCTGTGGAAGGGGTGGCGGAGAATTCCAAACGCCACGGCCTGCTCCTTTCGCTTCTGGGTATCTCCCAAGTACTGGTGGCGGTGAACAAGCTGGACGCCCTGAACTATGACCAAAAGGTTTTTGAGACCATCAGGACCGAGTACAGCCGGTACCTTGACGGCCTCAACGTAAAGCCCCTGGCCTTTGTTCCCGTAAGCGCCCGGGAAGGGAAGAACATCACCGAAAAGGCGGATGAAATGCCCTGGTACCAGGGTAAGACGGTGCTGGAAATTCTCGACAGTTTTACGAACCTTGTTTCCCGGGAAGATTTGTTTTTCGCCATGCCCGTGCAGGACGTGTACCGCTTCAGCAACGACAACGACGACCGGCGCATCTACGCCGGTACGGTGGTATCGGGGGAAATCAGGCCGGGCGAACCCGTAACCTTCCTGCCTTCGGGCAAGGAGGCCCGGATCCACAACATCGAAGTCTGGAACGCCCCGCCGAAACTTTCCGCCCGCGCGGGCGAGGCGGTGGGTTTTACCCTTACGGAAGAAATCTACGTGAAGCCCGGCGAGGTCATGGTAAAGTCTATAGAAAAAACAGCGGTGGAAGCGAGCGACCGGCTCAGGGCCAATGTGATCTGGCTGGGCTTTCATCCCCTGACCTTTGGCAAAACCTACCTGTTGAAGCTCGGCTGCGCCCGGGTGGAGGCCCGGCTTGAGAAAATAGAAAGCTTTCTGGGGGATGAAGACCGGGAGGAGTACAGCGAACTCCGCCGCCACGACTGCGGCGGGGTGGTTTTAAGCCTTTCCCGTCCCATCGCGGTTTCCAGCTTTTACGACAACGCCGACCTGGGCCGCTTTGTCATCGTGGACGGCTACGACGCCGCGGGGGGCGGCATTGTGCTGGAAAACCTGAGCGCCAAAAAATCCTGGGAAAGCCTCAACAGCTTCGAGGGCATAAGCGGCGGGGGCGATTTCGAGGAGGAACTCTTCGCGCTGTTAAAAAAGCATTTTCCGCACCGCTTCGCCTAAAAAGGGCACGGGGATTTGCGCATGGGGGGGAAGCCTCTCCTGTGCGCGGCGTTTGTAAAGTTGAAGCCAAAGGGAAGATACTCCAGATTAAAGGCGACGTTACCCGTACCATCTCCCCCGCCGCGTCTATCGCCTCATGGATGTTCTGGGTAATGACATTGTTCTTAATGGTTGGCGTCATCTCCTCGGGAAACCCCTCCTCCTTCTGCGCCGCCTTCACAAAGCTTACTGACTTCTTGAACCCTGTGGCCCCATCGGGATAAGAGGCTATCGCCTGCTGTGTGCGAAGCAAATCATCAAAACCGTTGGCCCCGACTATTCCTCTTTACACCTTCTATTCAACACTCCAGTTGTTTTTCAGGGACAGAGAAACCTCCTCATTTATCTTCGCAGGGAAGACAAAACCTCCTTTTCCCGCTTTAAATTGGGTATCCACCACTATAGGCTACATGATTACCCTTACTTCCTTGGCCCCGGAGGTTATCTCTTGCGTTTTTAACCCAGCAGCTAGGAGTTTGTGGGGCTTTGCCCCTAAAATCGAATATTTTTGCGATTTATCGCAAAAATATACCCTGCAAACTCCCAAGGGAGCCTCGAAATGCGTGAAATTACGCATTTTTTTATCCAAATTACCTAAGGACCCACAGCAACAAAGA
>JAITEW010000130.1 GCA_031281855.1 Treponema sp. | reverse complement strand
AAGCGCCCAATGACAAACGGCTGACAATATAGATAACCTGGCCGGAATCCATAGGCATAGTATCACCTTTTTATAGAGAAAAAGCAAGACGGACGGATGGCGCGGGTCAAGTTTAGGCTTTCAGTTCCACCACAAGGGCCAGCACGGAATAGGCGGGCAGCTTAAAGGTCACCGTCTTCCCGTCGCCTGAAACCGCGGCGGCGCCCAGGCGTTTCTCTTCTGTAGCGTCAGTGAACCACGCGGAGGCTGCCGGGAAGGAGAGGCTCAGATCAGCTTGTGTTTCCCTGCCTGTTTCCTCGTAGATCCTGAACAGGAGTTTTTTACCGCCTTTTTCAAGACGCTTAAGCGCCGAAAGCACTCCGCCTTTGAGGCTGAAGAGGCTCCCGGAAGGCGCCAGGGTTGCTGACGAGGCCGGGCGGCTCTTTCCGGAGATCACCGTTACAGGACGCCTGTAGATAAGGCTTTCCCTTGCAGGGTCTTCGCCTTCTGAAACCGGGGAGATAGCGAAGGAAATCGCATGGGTTCCGGTTTCGGGAGTGGGGTCCGGATCAATAGCGCCCCGGATCAGGGTAAGGGCCAGGCTGTCTTCCCTGCAGCGGTAGCCGTATTTATCCAGCGAGAAGAGGGCCAGGGACGATGCGCGCCCGGCATTTTTCGCGACTACAAAACTTTCCGCAGGCAGGTCTATGTCCGTTGCCGGGCGTTTTGTCATGCCGAAGGGGACATCGAAGAGGTAATCCGGCTTGTAGCTCAGGGGCAGATGGAAATGGAGATTAGGGATCCCTGTTTCCCCGGATCCGAACTCGCGCCACACGCAGCGTACATTGTAACGGAGCAGCCTGGAACCGGCGTCAAGGGAGATGAGGGTTTTAATGGAAGAGCCGTTGCCGAAAGGTACGGAAAGCTCATAGGCGGTCCTTAGCCCCCCCTGGGCGGCAGGCCGGATCTCGACGCCTGCGGTGATGCTTTTTATTTCCTTAAACCGCCCGATAAACCACGCCGACATGGAAGACTCCCATGCGGTAATGCCCTTGCGAAGTGCCTCTGTAGCCAGGCGGAAAACGCCGAACCCTCCGCTTTGAGGGGCCAGATCAACGCCGGTTTTCTTGTCGATAAATGAAGCGATGCTGCCGTCCAGGGGGTTCAGGACAGCCTGGATATACTCGTTTTCCAGGACGAACCTGTCGGGGCTCTGAACGCGCATATCGTTGGTAAACCCGGTTTTCCTGGTATAGTCCACCTTCTCATCAATGATGATTGTAGTGTACCCGCAGGAGGGAACAGGAATTCTGGTTATCAGGGTATCGAAATGATGCCCCCAGTAATTCCCTGATTCACCCTTCTGTACCTCCAAAGCCATGCCTGAGGCGTCTTCAGCGTGGATGTGGTTAAAATCCCCTTCGTAATCCCACACTGTGACGGAAACCGTTTCTTCCCGGTCATAAGGGAGGGGGTTGAAAACAAAATACGAGCGCCGCTTGCCCGCACCTCTGCCGTTTTGGCCGTACCCCACCCCGGCTCCTTCACCCTGGGATTCCTCGATACTCGCAGTTCCGGGAAGCAGTTTTTTCGTATCGATATTTGCGGCCACAGCTTCCAGGGCCAGGGTCCTGGCGGATTCTGCGGCGGCGAAAACCTGCTGATAAAGCGCCGACGCGTATTCCCGGGTTTCAGTAACCCCTGAACCTGGGATGATATCGTGAAACTGGTTAAAGAGAATTTTCTTCCATGCTTCGGACAAAAGCCCTTTGGGATAACTCTGGCCGGCCCAGAGCATAGCGGCGCTGGAGTAGAATTCCGCGTCGGCCATGAGCCGTTCGGCCTTCCGGTTCCCGGCTTTGATCCTGGTCTGTGTAGTATAGCAGCCGTCGCAGAGGAAATTGATTTCGTCATTCAGAAGCGGAAGCTTGTCCCGGTTTTTTTCGAGCCCCGCAAAATAGTCCTTCAATCTGCTAAAGGTAAATTTGGGATACAAGGGCCAGGAATTCATCTCGATGAAACGGCTGATGTCCCGCCTCGTAGGGCCGCCGCCGTGGTCCCCTACGCCGTAAACCCTGAGGAGGGTTTTGGTCCCTGTAAGGCGGCTGAGTTCCGGGGCGTATTCGCCTGCGGTGTTGTCGGCTTTGGTGATATACCAGAACGGCTCGGTATAGACCAAAAGCTCCTTGCCTGAAGGCGAGCGCCAGCGGTAGATTATCTTGTCTCCCACATGGCCCCGGCAGTGGTAATAGTATTTTACCCCCCCGGAATTGCAGATCTCAGGAACATTGCGGTTATGGCCGAACGTGTCGGGTTCAAAGTCGATGACCAAGTCGTCCCGCGAAAGGCCGAAGGTTTCGGCAAAATATTCCTTCGTATAAAGGAGATGCCTGGTAAGGCTCTCGCCGGAAGGCATGTTCTTGTCCGTCTCAACCCAGGTGGACGCCAGGACTTCCCAGCGTCCTTCTTTTACCCGGCGTTTGATTTTTTCAAACATCGCAGGCGCGAATTCCTCGATAATCCTGTAAACCGACGCCTGGGACTGGGAAAAGGTAAAAGACGGGTATTCATCCATCATATCCAGCATGGTTTCCATAGTGGCCAGGGTTACCGAAACGGTTTCGTTATACCCCCACATCCAGTTCATGTCGATATGGGCATGCGCGACGCAGAGGAACTCAAAGCTCTTGGCCTCTGCGGCCAGGGAAGCGAGGGCGGCCTCCGCTTCGGCTGCCGCTTCAGGGGTGGTACAGTGCTCCTTCCTGATACGCGCCGCGAGTCGTTCCGCAGCCCCGGTGATCAATGAATCGTGGGTCCCTCCCAGGGAATCCGACAGGGCCGAAAGGAACCGGAGTTCCCCGGAAATACGGTAATAATTGGGGTTCGCGGCTTCCTGTTTTTCAAAATCCCGAAGCGCCGCAAGCTGACGGTAATTGGTGTTAATAGTAATCATAAAAACCTCCCTAATTCAGGTATAAAACAGTCTATCATAGAAAATTCAGGATGCACAGTGAGGATGCTGGAAACAATCAGGCGCTTGGGGTAAACTAAGCCTATGAGCGATTGTATTTTTTGTAAAATTATCAAAGGGGAGATTCCTTCAAAAAAAATCTACGAAGACGATGAATTCCTCGCTTTCCATGATATTACTCCCCAGGCGCCGGTTCATTTTCTCATCATCCCTAAACGCCATATCCCCAGCATCATGAAAACCTCCCAGTCAGACGCGGGCCTTCTCGGGAGGCTTCTCTTCAAGGCCCAGGAACTGGCGGCAGCACAGGGCTGCGCCGAACAGGGGGCCCGGTTTGTGATAAACTGCGGATCTCACGGAGGCCAGACAGTTGATCACCTCCACTGCCATGTCCTCGGCGGCAGGGCTCTGGGCTGGCCTCCGGGTTGAGAAAAAAACATATAATTTTTAAGGACGAGGAGGATCGATCCAAATGAGCGCACAGGAATTTCCCAGGACCGTAATCGGCGGTCTTTCGGTATCCCGGATGATTATAGGGACAAACAACGTCTTAGGCGGCTCTCACCGGACAGAGGCCCGGGATCTGCATATCAAGGGGATTTTTTCCGGAAAGGAAGAAGTTGCCCGGCTGCTGGAAGCCTACCTGGCCCATGGGGTTGATACCATTATCGGCTGCCTTATCAACGCGCCTCATGTGCTGGACGGCATAAAGCTGGCTGAAGACCGGACCGGCCGGAAGATGCACTATATTGAACTGGGCGTTTTCGACATGAGCAACACTCCGGAAGCGCGGAGGGACGCTGAAGCTTTTATCCGGCGCTGCGCCCGGGCAGGATGCGAAGTGTTCCTGCCGCTCCATATTTGCGTGGAACAGCTTTTGAACAAGCTTACCCGTAAAATCGACAGGATTGAAGACTACCTTTCAATGATCCGGGCCAATGGAATGATCCCCGGCCTTTCGGCCCACATGCCTGAAGTCATCCAGTACGCGGATGAAAACGAGTATGATGTTGAGACGTATATTCAGATATACAACGCCATCGGGTTTTTAATGCAAGTCGAGATTGAGACAGTGCACCGCATCATCTGGGAGGCCAAAAAACCGGTCCTGACCATCAAGCCCATGGCCGCAGGGCATCTTAACCCCTTTGTGGGCCTCAGCTTCGTCTGGAACACTATCCGGCCCCGGGACATGGTTGCCGCAGGCTGTATGACCCCCGAAGAAGCACACGAGGCGGTGGAAATATCCCTGGCCGCCCTGGAGCGCCGGCTGCCTGACGTGAATGGGCGGCTGCATCAGTATTGAAACGCGGTGATAGCCTACCGCCACACCAGCCAGACAAAGAGCGACGCGGCTCCGGTGGTAAGCAGCGTGAAGGGGATGCCGATTTTAAGCCATTGGCCGAAGTTCATGCTGACCCCTTTACCGTCTCCGGGGCGTGGTCGAGGATCACCCAGCGGATTTCCGCGCCATGGACCCCATGGGGTTTACCCCGCTTCTTGGTCCCGCTGTCCCAAAAGTGAATCGTAACCTGCCGGATAACCGACGTGTCCGCCTCCGCTTCCGGGTAGGTCTCCGGCTTTGGGGACGGGGTGGGAACGAGGTCCGGCGTGTGGACACCGTAATCCAGCTTGTCTTCTTCCCTCATCAGCTTGTTGTAGCGGATAGAGGTGTTGGCAAAAATCCTGCATCCCGTGCTCTGCTTCGTCCCTGGCCTCGTCCTTTATCAGCCGGTTTCTGCTGGAATTGTCGGCTTCATAGGCCATCCGGGCTCCTAAAAAAGCGTCGATCCTGGCCGAAACCCCGGTAACCTCCGCCTGGTCCCAACCGAAGGCCGTAACATTGGCCGGATTTTCCAGCCCGATCTTCCATTTGAGGCATAAATCCACTAAATCCTGCTCCCGCCTGGGGAGCCAACTACCACCTGCCA
>JAITEW010000118.1 GCA_031281855.1 Treponema sp. | reverse complement strand
GGGCAGGTGTTCTCGTGGCACTTCCGCATCATCACGCAGCCCATGACAATGAGGGTTGAAGTGCCAAAACCGAATTCTTCGGCCCCGAGCATCCCGGCGATGACAATGTCCCTGCCGGTCTTGATCTGCCCGTCGGTCTGGAGCACCACCCTGCCCCGGAGGCCGTTTTTCACCAGTACCTGGTGGGTCTCGGAAAGCCCCAGCTCCCAAGGGAGGCCGGCGTGGCGTATGCTGGACTGGGGGCTGGCCCCGGTCCCGCCGTCGTAGCCCGAAATAAGGATGTTGTCCGCATGGGCTTTGGCGACTCCTGCGGCGACAGTGCCTACGCCGCTTTCGGAAACCAGCTTCACGCTGATCCTGGCGCCGGGGTTGGAATTTTTAAGGTCGAAAATAAGTTCCGCCAGATCCTCGATAGAATAGATGTCGTGGTGAGGCGGCGGGCTGATAAGGGTAACCCCGGGTGTCGAATGCCTTGTCTTGGCAATAGGAGCCGCCACCTTGTGTCCCGGAAGCTGGCCGCCCTCGCCGGGCTTGGCCCCCTGGGCTATCTTGATCTGGAGTTCCTGGGCATTAGCCAGATATTCGCTGGTTACGCCGAAACGGCCTGACGCCACCTGTTTGATAGCGCTCCTGAGCCAGCGGCCGTCAGGCAGCGCCGGGAAGCGCTCGGCATCCTCGCCGCCTTCGCCGGAGTTGGAGCGGCCCTTGATGGAGTTCAGGGCGCAGGCTATGGTCTCGTGGGCTTCTTTGGAAATGGATCCGAAAGACATGGCCCCTGTGGTAAAGCGCTTCATAATCTCATCGACGCTTTCCACTTCTTCCAAAGGGACAGCCGCGGAAGGCCCGCTCTTTACGATTCCCGGCTGAGCGAAATCCAACAAACCCCGGATAACGTGGGGGCTCTGGTTTAAGGCGTCAACTACCGCGGAAAACTGTTTGAACTTGCCGTAGTCCCCGGTTCTCGTTGCCAATTGCAGAAGATGGATGGTCTCGGGGTTCCAGGCATGGCGTTCGCCGTTTTTGCGCCAACGGTACTGGCCCAGGCCGTCGAGAAGGCAGTCTCCGGGGGCAGGGGCCGCATCGGCTTTCGCGAAGGCGTCTTTAGCGGCCCGGTAATGGGAAAGGGCCTCTGCTTCCAGTTCCCGGAAGCCCGCGCCGGCAATGCGGCTCAAAGTCCCCAAAAAGCACTTGTTGATGACTTCGGGACCCAGCCCGATAGCCTCGAAAATCTGGGCTCCCCGGTAGGACCTGAGAGTGCTGGTCCCCATTTTGGACATGACCTTGAGCATGGCCTTAGCCAGGCCCTTGAGGTAGTTCTTCTTGGCATGCGCGAAATCCCCTGACCGCTTGCTGTCGGCGCCGCGGCAGATGGCGGCAAGGGACGCCAGAGCCCCATAAGGCACGACGAGATCCGCTCCGTAACCGAAAAGCAGGGCGAAGTGCATAATCTCCCGTGGTTCCGCGGATTCGCAGATAAGGGACGCCTTCATCCTGAGTCCCTTGCGGATAAGCCCGTGATGTACCGCCCCAATGGCGAGAAGGGCCGGTATAGGAACCTTTCCCGCTTCAGGAGAGAGGCTGTCCCGGTCCGAAAGAACGATCAGGGAAATCCCGTCATTCACGGCTTTTACCGCATCGTCAACAAGCCGGTCCAGGGCTTTTTCCAGGTCCGAACTAAACACGGCGTTCAACATGCGGAACCCATAGACCGAAGACGCCAATTCCTTGAGGGTTTCCAAATCCGCAGGCGTCATAATGGGGTTGAGCACTTTGATCCTGCGGCAGTGGTTTTCCGTTTCATCCAGAAGGTTTTCCTGGGGCCCCACAAAACTGGTAAGGGTCATGACCAGATCTTCCCGTATGGAATCAATAGGAGGGTTGGTAACCTGGGCAAAGACCTGTTTGAAATAGGCGTAGAGCCGCTGGCTCTTGTCGGAAAAAACCGCCAGCGGGGTATCGGTCCCCATAGAGCTGGTGGGTTCCTGACCGGAAACCGCCATAGGAAGGAGGAGGTTCTCCCGGTCCTCCCTGGTGTAGCCTGCCGAGCGTTCCATAAAAAGAACAGCGCTTTCGGTTTTGATCTGGTGATCCCCGAATACAGCTTCGCCGTAAACGCTGGCCTCGCCGGTACCTTTGCCGGCGTCCTTTCCCCCTTCATGCACCGCAGGGGCGTCGATTTCCTGCTGAAGGGTCATAACCTGGCGGCTCACCCACTGGGAATAGGGCCTGCGGGTGTATACGTCCTGTTTTACCTCAGCATCCGGGATTATCCTCCCTTCTTTCAGGTCAACAAGGAGGAGCTTCCCCGGAAGAAGCCTGCCTTTATAAGCGACCTCTTCGGGCTTGAAATCCTGGACCCCTGTTTCGGAAGCCATGACAATAAGATCGTCTTTGGTGACAGTATAACGCGAAGGCCTTAGCCCGTTCCTGTCCAGGGTGCCGCCTACATAGCGGCCGTCGCAGAAAACCATGGACGCCGGGCCGTCCCAGGGTTCCATGATGCATGCGTGGTATTCGTAAAAGGCTTTGAGTTCCTGAGGTATAGGGTTCTTGTTGTTCCAGGATTCGGGGATGAGCATCATCAGGGCGTGGGGCAGGCTGCGGCCCGACATCACCAGAAGTTCCAGGGCGTTGTCAAAGCTGGCGGAATCGCTCCGGTCCGGCTCGATAACCGGGAGGATCTCTTTCAAGGCCGATCCAAAACGGGGATGGGCGAAGAGGGCTTCCCGGGCGTTCATCCAGAAACGGTTGCCCTTGATGGTATTGATTTCGCCGTTATGGGCTACCAGCCGGAAAGGCTGGGCCAGGGGCCAATCGGGAAAGGTGTTGGTAGAAAACCTGGAATGAACCAGGGCTACCGCGGTCTTCATAGCCTCGTCCCGGAGTTCAGGGTAGTAGGCCTTGAGCTGGGAAGACATGAGCATGCCTTTGTAAACGATAATGCCGGAAGAAAGGGAAGGCAAATAACACCCGGCCCCGGATTTTGTAAGCAGTTCATCAACTGCCAGGAGCTTTTCCAGCTTCTTGCGGAAGATATAAAGCTGAAATTCCAAATCCGAAACACCCCCCGCTCCGGAGGCGCCTGATTCCGGCACTCCCCTGCGGGGAACCAGAACCAGTTGTTTAACCGCAGGCTCCGCTAATCTGGCAATGGGCCCGATAGCGCCGCTTTCAACAGGAACGTCCCGCAGGGCCAGAACATCAAACTCCGCGGCTTCAGCAGTTTTCCCGATAATGGCGGTAATCCGCTCATGGACATCCTGGCGGGCATTTTTCCCTGAACCGGGATAAAAAACCAGGCCCGTACCGTAAGCGCCCGGTTCGGGAAGGCTGGGGATGAGTTTTTTGTAATAATCATGGGGGATCTGGAGAAGGACGCCCGAGCCGTCGCCGGTTTTGTTGTCCGCGCTTTCCGCCCCCCGGTGCTCCATCCGTTCAAGGACTTCCAAGCCCCGTTTTAATATGTCGTGGGACTTCCGCCCCTTAATATCGGCAACAAATCCTATGCCGCAGGAATCATGCTCAAATTCCTTTCGATACAAACCCAACCGGGGCTGATCTCCCCCCTCTATTTCTCCACCCATGACAGCTCCTCATCCTTAATACAGAAAATTAAGCGCAAGTCTTATAATTATACAGGAAAGGGGCCTTTTATGCAATACAACGCCTAATTCATGCAATATTATGCAAAATTGGCCCCCCATGGGTGGAGCAATGGCGTGGAACAAAACTTATGCGGCGTAGCCCCTAAATCGGCCTTGACGACGGCGTTCAAGTCTTTCATAGTGAAGGCGGACTCTACAAGCGTTTTCCCCGCTTCCGGAGTATCAGCGTGAAATTGCAGATCAAGTATAGCCGTCCAATGTCTGATATAGTTCTTGCGTCTATAAACGCCAAATGGATACATCCCAGCCTGGCGCTGCGCCTCATCAAAGCCAACCTTGGCGGACTTCAGGACTGTTGTGAAATTCTGGAGTTTGC
>JAITEW010000099.1 GCA_031281855.1 Treponema sp. | reverse complement strand
CTCACTTCCGCGGTAAATTTACATTCAGCGTCAATTGGGCAAATCACCGGCACCCCTGTGCCTTTAAGGACCCTTGCGTCGTCTTCGCCGAAACCCGGCGCTGTGTGGACGATGCCGGTGCCGTCTTCGGTTGAGACAAAGTCCCCCAGGTAGGTACGGAAGGCGTTCTGTTCAGCAGCCCAGGCAAAGTAGGGAAACAGGGGCTCGTAGGCGATTCCCGCCAGGTCCGCGCCTTTCTTCTTCCAGAGAACCGTATAATCAGCGGGGCTTTTGTAGTACGCTGCAAGCCGGGCTTCAGCCAGGATGTAGCGGTCTGCCCCGCCTGAGGATTTGTCTTCCACCAGCACGTAGTCGATGTCCGGGCCAAGGGTAAGGGCCAGGTTGGACGGCAGGGTCCAGGGGGTGGTGGTCCAGGCTAAAAAGTAGGTGCTGTTGTGTGTGGGGCTTCCCCCCTCTTTAACTTTGAAGCGTATGGTGATGGCCGGATCGTGGACATCCTTGTAGCCTCCGAGGTTGAGTTCGTGGTTGGAAAGCACTGTGGAACACCTGGGGCAGTAGGGCAGGATATAGTGGCCTTCGTAGAGGAGGCCCTTTTCCCAGAGAGACTTCATGACCCACCAGATGGTTTCCATATAGCCCGGGTCCATGGTTTTATAATCGTTGTCAAAATCCACCCAGCGCCCCAGACGGGTGATGACGTAGCGCCACTCCTTGACATAGCGCAGCACAGAGGCCCTGCAGGCTTCGTTGAAACGAGCCACGCCAAAGCGCTCGATGTCGGTTTTGGAATTGAGGCCCAGTTCCTTTTCGATGAGGTTTTCTACCGGAAGGCCGTGGCAGTCCCAGCCGAAGCGGCGCTCCACTTTTTTCCCCTTCATGGTTTGGTACCTTGGGATAATGTCTTTTATGGTATTAGGAGAAAAGTGGCCGAAATGAGGAAGCCCTGTGGCAAAAGGAGGGCCGTCGTAAAAAACGAATTCGCCCTGCCCTTCACGCTGGGAAAGGGATTTCTCAAAAATATGATTTTTTTCCCAAAAGGCAAGGATCTCTTCTTCCAGTTTGGGAAAACTTACTTTAGGATCAACGCTTTTAAACACCGCAGCCCCCTCAGGTTCTGAAAAATTATGCCCATTATTATGCCACGGAAACCCCTACCAGTACAACCTTTCGCTCAGGGTTATGTACCGTGTATACTGGGCTATGAGCCTTGAAACAAAAAACGCCAAAACCGAACGCTTTATTCAGGTTATGGCTGTCCTGGGTCCCTGTTACCCGGATCACCGCCCCCTTCTTGACTACAGTTCCCCGTTCCAGCTCCTGGTGGCCACTGTTCTCGCAGCCCAGTGCACCGACGCCGCGGTTAACCTTGTGACCCCTGTGCTTTTCAGCCGTTTCCCGGACTGCAACGCCCTGGCGGAGGCCCCTCTGGCGGAACTGGAAGGCATCGTCCATTCTACCGGGTTTTTCAGGGCTAAAGCCTATAACATAAAGGCTCTTTCCAGGCAGATCAGGGACAAGCATCAGGGAGTGATCCCGTGTACCATGGAAGAGCTCACCGCCCTTCCGGGAACAGGAAGAAAGACCGCATCGGTGGTACTGTCAACCTGCTTCGGCGTGCCTGCCATTATCGTAGACACCCACTTTTCCAGGGTAACAAACCGTCTGGGTTTCGCCAGCTCCGGCCGCCCTGAAGAGATCGAAAAACAAATCGCCCTTTTGGCGCCTAAAGGAAGATGGATCGAAACAAGCCATGTCCTGAACCGGTTCGGCCGGGATGTCTGCCACGCCCGAAAGCCCGGCTGCGGCGGCTGTCCGGTACAGGAACTCTGCCCCTCTTCTGCCCGGCCTTCGTCTTAACGCTTTATACTTATACTCACGGAGCGCCTATCAGGGGGGTTAGAAATTTGATGGCTTCAAGTATGTCTTTCCGCTGTTCTTCGCCTGAGATTTCCCGCTCAATAGTAACAGGTCCGTCATAGCCCAGTTCCTTGAGCCTTGCAATAAGCCGGGGGAAATTCACCCTCCCCTTCCCCAGGGGTTTTTCTACCCCTAAATTCCTGCCGTCAACAGGATACTCCCCGTCTTTGGCGTGAATGTCCATCACATAGGCGCCGATGATATCCAGGGCGTCCACAGGATTCGCTTTGCCGTAGAGCAGGAGGTTCGCGGGGTCCAGATTGACCCCTACGTTTTCCTTGCCAAGATCATCCATAAGCCTCCTGAGGGTTACAGGGGTTTCCTGGCCGGTCTCAAAAAGAAATTTCTGGCCGTTTTTCACGCAATAGGCGACTACGTCCTTCAGGGCAGCAGCGATTCCCAGATAACAGGGGTCCCTTGGATTTTCGGGAATAAAACCCGCGTGAGTGGCAATCTGATTTACCCCCAGGAGCTTCGCGAAATCCGAACCTTTTTTCAGCGTTTCCGCCCTGACGTACCGGTATTCCGGGGGAACCAGGCCCAGGGTAAGCTGGCCGTCGTAAAAGTCCCAGACCTTGGGCCCCGGCCAGCCGCACCAGAATGTGGAGATCTTCACCCCAAGGGCTTCCGTATGGGCCTTCACCTTAGCGGCTATTTCTGGGGTAAAAAGGGACTCGTCCCATCCGCAGAGCTGGCAGCCCGATAGCCCTGTCTCCTTTAACTGCCGAAAACTTTCTTCCACATCAGACCGCAGATTAACCATTACTCCTAAACGCATAAATCCCTCCTAAAAACCTTACTATAAAAAATTCCCGGACAGCGTCTTTGCGGACCGGGAACTCAAGCCAAAATTTCGCCGATTGCCTCGCCTTCAGCGTCAGGCAATTCCAGGCCCAGGAGTTTCGCGTATGTAGGGGCTTCGTCTATGATGCGGCCCTTTTCCAGAACAACCCCGTCCCGTATGCCCGGCCCCCGGGCTGCCAGCAGCGGCTGGGGCCCCTTGTCAGGAAGGTAGCCGTGGGTGGCCCTGCCGTAGCGGTAATCGGAAGCGTCAAAGTTCTTCACGATAGGCCGCTTCCAGTCATCGCCAAAAGAAGTATAGCCGTCTGTTTCAAGCACAAACGAAAAAGAGCCCCCCAGGCCTTCCTGGGCACGTATCTCAGGCTCCGTAAAAACCCGGCTGATTCCGTAGATCCCTTCGTTGCAGAGATGCAGCAGAAGGTCCCGGGTTTTTGTATAAACCTTCGGGCTGTCAGGCTCTTTCAGGTACACCAGCGCCGACATTCCGTTGGAAAGGCAGTAGGCGTCCCAGCCCGAAAAGTTCCCCTTGCTGTCTGAACGGATAAGCCCCTTGTCCGCAAGCATCACGTTGAGGTTTATCACCCTCGTGATGTCCAACTGGCCGTGATCGCTTACAAGGAAAAAGTTGGTTTCCTCCCTGACGCCGGCGTAATCCAGGGCTTCCATCAGTTCCCCTATCCAGCGGTCGGTATCCTCAATGGCCTTGTTGATCTTTTCGTTAAAGAGGCCGTACTCGTGCCTGGCGCCGTCAATATTCGCAGGATGTATCATGAGGAGATCCGGCTTGTACTGTTTGATGATGTCGCAGGCGCAGCCAATAACGAGGTAATCCATAGAAGGGTGAACCCGTTCTTTGATATTAGAAGAATAGCGGGAGATGATCTCAAGCATTTCGGGTTTCGATCCCGAACGGGCAAAAGCCGCTTTTATAGTGTCGGAAGGCCCCTGGGTCCAGTATTCGTCTATAAGGTAATCGATAGAAGGATGGTTTCCGGTAACAGGCCAGAATACGGAAGCGGTAGAAAGCCTCGCTTTCCGGGCGGCGTCGAAAATGTCGGTAGTCTTAACAGCGTCGTGAAACCAGTACCACGGAGGCGCGAGATTGCCGGGGTGAAGCTCATAGTTACCCGGAACCCCGTGTTTCGCGGGGCGGGTTCCCGAAGCCATGCTTACATGCGCGGGATAGGTAACAGTAGGGTAGATAGTCCTGACTGATTTTATAAGCGCCCCCTGGGAAAGGTACTTTTTATAATTCGGAAGGGTCTTTAGATACGCAAGGTCCTCATAAACCATAGCGTCCGCAGAGAGCACTACTATTTTCTGTTTCATACGGTATTATAGCATAGACTATGACAGAGATAAACCAGGAAGCAAAAGCCGCGTCTCAGGCCGAAATGCTTTACAACAGGCTTTCCAAACGATACCGCCATCTGGCCAAATGGGCCTCCCGTACAGGAACCGACGCGTTCCGCCTCTATGACAGGGACATCCCGGAAATCCCCCTGGTCCTTGACTTCTATAACAACGCTGTGTCGGGAGCCCTCTACGAGAGGCCCTATGAAAAGGATGAAAACGAGGAAAAACGCTGGTTGGAACGTATGGCCGCTTCGGTTTCAAAAGCCCTGGATATTCCTGTTAACCGCGTATTTCTCAAAGAACGGCGCCGCCAAAGGCGCAGGCATGAAAAAGGGGCTCAGTATGAGAGGCTTGGGCAGGAAAATGTCTGGACAACGGTGCATGAAGGGGACGCCAAGTTCAGGGTGAACCTTTCGGACTACCTGGACGCGGGCCTCTTTCTGGACGCCCGCAAAAAAAGGGCACTGCTCCGCTCCCTGGCCGGGGGACTGCGGGTCCTTAACCTTTTCGCCTATACCTGCTCCCTTTCGGTCTGCGCCGCACTTGGAGGGGCCAGGCAGGTGGACTCTGTGGACCTTTCCAACACCTACCTGGACTGGGGTAAAGTCAATTTCGCCCTTAACGGCCTGGGCGCGCAAGACCCGGGCCCTTCACGGTTCAGCTTCATCAGAGCCGACGCCCTTCCGTTTCTTGAAGAATCCGGGAGAACGCGGCGCTCCTGGGACATCATCATCCTGGACCCCCCAAGTTTTTCGAATTCCAAAAAGATGAAAGGGAGCCTCGACATACGCCGGGATTACCAGGGGCTTATCAACCGCTGCCTGGCGCTCCTTACCCCCCGGGGCAGGCTCTATTTCAGTTCCAGCGCCAAAGGGTTCCGCCTGCCCCCGGAGTTCCCGGGCGCCAGGATACGGGATTTACAAGCCGCCCTGACAGACGAGGACTTCAAAGACAAACGGATGCCGGCGTGCTACGAGTTTAATCTTACCCACAATTAGCCCCTGACAACCCCTGAGCGGGGAAAACCCTGGGAAAAACGCTTGTAGAGTCCGCCTGCGCTATCTTCGAT
>JAITEW010000284.1 GCA_031281855.1 Treponema sp. | reverse complement strand
AGGGAGGAACAGGAACGTTTTTTCAGGGACCTTTTTTCCCGCGCCTGCCTTACCGAACGGGAAGGCAGGTACTTCGCCGGCATTATCGCCAAAGCCGCAAGGCTGGCGGAAAAGAACAGGGGTCAGGAGGCTTAAAATCCGTTAAATATCCCGGCGCTCAGGGTCCGGGAAAAGGCCGCCAGGTCCGCCCTGTTGTGGGACTGAAGCCTGACGCTTCCCTGGTAAACAAGCGTACCCCTGCCGCCGTCGTAGAGTTCGCAGAAAATAGCCCCTTCTTCCCTGCCTGGACGGAACGTCAGAGTATAGCGGGAATCCCGGTATTCCCTGACCCCCGCGGCTTTTGCCGCCTTGCGCAGGGCAGTTTCCGTTTTGGGAGAAGTCCCTTCGATACGCAGCGCCGCAGGAAGCTCTATCCCCTTCTGGCGCAAGGCGCCCCGGTTGAGCGCAAAGAGCCGTTCAGCGGCATCCAGGCTTTCGGCCCCCTTTCCCTGTTTTGCCAGTTCCCCGTAAGCATCCGCAATCATGTCCCGTTCCCATTGGGGATCGAAATCCTTCAGAGTGCCTGCGATACGATCTTTCTTTTTTAGAAGCGTCCCTTCTTCAAGATCATAGGCCGCCGCCGATTCAGGGATCCTGGGAGTTTCAAAATCCCGGGCAAGACGCAGGTAGGCCAGCGCCCTGAGGGGATAGGATTCAAAGGCGTTGTAATACTGCGTCAGGGCTTCGAGATGGGTTTCCCCGCCTGGGCCGTAAGCCTGTGCCGAAAGAAGGCTGTACTTTTGATAAAGACGGCGGTGTACCGCAGCGCGGAAGCGGTACGAAACAGACCTGAAAAAGCTTTGAACAGCTTCTTTCAGGTTCCCGGGAGCGGCAAAAGCTTCGGCCTCTTCCAGACCCTTATAGGTAGTTTTAAGAATCTCGTGGATATCCCGCTTGTACCGCACCGGGTCGATGCCGTAATTCAGCATCCATGAGAGGTCCCCTGTTTTAAGGCAATCTTCGGCGTAAAGCCGGGCTTCCTCAAGGCGGCCGCCAATCTGGTAGACCTGGGCCAGGTTAACCTTGGAAAGAGGCGACGTATCCATCTCGTAAGCTTCCTGGTATTCAGCCAGGGCCCTGGGAAGGGCAAGACGCCTTAGGTAGAGTTCCCCCCTGGCAAGCCGCCCGGACGCCCGGTTCAGGCTGTCCAGGGAAGCGTTGGTCCTGTCGTAAGCCAAATCAAAATGGTAGAACCTGCTTTCCAGGATAGAAAGGTTGTAATGCGCCACTGCCGCAAAAAGCCTGTCGTCGGCAGCTTCTGCCCCTTCGATAGCCTCGAGATACCAGCGCTTGGCTTCGGAATAATTGAACATATCAGAATAAACCGTCCCAAGAGTCATGGCAAAATCGGCGTTCCGCCCAAGGGTTTCAATAGCCCCCAGGAGGAGCTCTTCCCCTTCATCCAGACGGTGGATCTTGTAGTACATCCACGCCAGGTTGCCGATAGCGTCCTTGTTGTCAGGTTCCAGAGCCAGAAGCTGTTCCAGATACCCTGCCGAAATGCTGTCCTCGTTGAGGTACCCTGCGGTCCTGGAAAGCTGGAAAAGAATATCCGGGTCCCTGGGGTTAAGCGCCCCGGCTTTCCGGTATTCATCCCACGCAAGACGGAAGAGCCGCCGCTGGTAATACAGGTTTCCCAGGGACCACGGGAACCTGAGATCCCCAGGGTACAGTTCAGAACCTTTGGAGTACAGTTCCACAGCCTGTTCCCAGTTTTCCGCCCTTTGGGCATCCTGGGCCAAACGGAACAATTCATCCTCCAGGACTCCTGGGGACTGGGCTTCAGGGCCGCTCCCGGCAAGGAGCAGGAGCAGGACGAAGACCGAAAGGACAGCGGCTTTTCCCCGCAAAGCCAGGGCCAGAGGCGGGAAGACCCATGCCAGCAAGCGCCTCGCAGGGGAAACCGCTTTTCTGTAGGATTCATCAAAGACCCGGTAGTTGGCTTTCATGCGCCGCCAGTTTTCTTCCGTGTAGTCCCTGGCGAACCGGGCCGCCGCGCTGTCCTGGTACAGGGCGTAGACCCCGCCGAACCTGCTGCCTGCTGCCCATTCGGCCTCGGCAAGGTGGAAAGGCTTTCCGGCGCCCCCAAGGGCCAGACGCCGCTTGCAGTGGGCCCAAAGGCAAAGGGCCTTGCGCCGGGGTTTCCGGGCCTGCAGGGAAAGCCAGAGGAAACCGGACCTGACAGCCAGGAAGAGAAGAACCAGAAAGGCCAAAAGAAGCCAGGGGCCCTTGTTCCGGAAAAAGGCCGCCGTATCCCGGCCAAGCCGGGCCAGGCGGTCCCTGCCGCCCGGTTCATCTCCGGCCTCAAGGGGCTTAAGCCGCGAATGGTTGTCCAGGATCTCCTTCATCAAACGTTCAAACAGTTCCGGCGGAGTTCCGGAAGAAAAACGGAATTCCTCCCCTTCTGCCAGATTTTCCGTAGTAGGATCGTAATCAATCCAGCCGTAACCAGGATACCAGACTTCCACCCACGCATGGGCCATATCCGCCCTGACAGGGTAATAGTCGAAGGCGTTGGTTTCGGGATCGATAAAGAAACCCGCAGCCACCCTGCAGGGAACCCCCAGGGAGCGGATAAGCAGGGCGAACGCGAAAGCGTAGTAGGAACAGTAACCCTTTTTCGCGTCAAAGAGAAAATATTTGAGCTGGTCCCCGTTGGGAGCTATCCCCGGCTTGAGGCTGTAGCGGTATTCCCCGTATTTGAGCCAGTCGTATACCGCCTGGACACGCTCCCAGTACGTTGAAAGCCCTTCGGTAATACCCCGGGCATAGGCCGCTATTTCTTCGTCCCCGCCGTATTCGGTGTAAAGCTTGAAATCTTCGGGACTCATACCCAGTTCTTCAGCGCCAGGCTGCCCTTTAACAGCGTCGATTAACTCAAAAGGCAGGGCTTCGCTGGTGTGGCTCTGTACGGCGTACGCGGAGCTGAACGAAGAAGCGTCCCAGGTTTCAAAAGGCGTTACCTCTACAGGCATGTTTATCCCGATAAAGGCTGAAGCGTCGAAATTGACCAGGTAATATTCCTGGTTCGTTACCTGGAATTCTTTTATCGCTTCATGCTCAAACGTAGTCTGCCTGTCCGGCAGCCGCTGGGGATGGGCGCGTTCATCAGTATCCTGGAGTCTGAAAAACCCCTGGTTTTTCCCGTAACCCGAAAGCGTGTAGCGTCTGAGAAAGACGTGGAAATCGTAGGGGTCTTTTTTAACAATAAGCACCAGGTCGTCGTTGACGCTTATTTCCGAGTCCAGCCTGAGAACCTGGGAAAAATCGAACTTGAAGAGCTTAGGCTCCAGGAGCCCCCCGCCTCGTTCCGCCGCCTTTTCCTGCGAGGGCCTGATAAAGAGAAGGCCCCCGAGGGCGATAAGGAGCATGAAGGTTCCCGCAGCAACGGCTCCTTCGGATTTTTTGAGTTTTAGTTCCTCCGGGATAGAGAGTATGAACGCCAGGATCTGGAGGAAGAAAACCAGGGTAAAGAGGCCGATCATGAGCACCGGCCAGCGGTAGGCTTCCATGGCAGCCGAAGGGGCTATGCTGAAGAGAACCAGGAAGAAGGTGTCCGCAGCGATGATGTCCGCGCGCAGAAAAACCCGGCTTCTAAGGGAAAAATAGGAACTAACGGCGGTCCAGTAAAAAGGCAGGAGCGCGGCGAAGTTGTTCCGGTCCAGGTTGAGGAGCAGGGAATCAAGGATCAGCTTCCCGCCCAGGTCCGGGACAAACCACCTGGGAAGGGCGATTAACAGGCGCACAACCCAGGGGACAAGGGCGATGACGCAGAGCCCCGGGATGCTTGCGATCCGTTTCCGGTACAGGAACACCGCGGTTCCCAGGGCTCCCAGGAGGGCCGCGGCGTATACCGGCGTATCCGCAAGATCCGCGGCCAGGAACCTGATCTGCCAGAGGAGGATGAAGAGCGCCGCTGTCCGGGGCAGGAAGGCATAAGAGCAGGGCCGGTTTTTCGGAAAAGCGAGGCCGTCCATGGGGCTTATGGTAGCATGTTAGCGGGAAACAGGGCAACAAGCGGGTGACGGCGGTAAACGCAGGGTAGGGGAATAACTGATAACTTATCGTGGCGGCATTTAAGGCTTTTTTACGATTTTTAATAAAAGACTTGACAAATTTTCCAAATATTCTACAATAAAACCATGCTTGTAACACCGGCTGACTACAAGACAGAACACACCGCAGGTCGCAGGTCATATTATACAGATAAGCAGTCTCTTCGCCGGTAAAAATAGGCTATCGCAACTCGTTGTATTATAAAGAATTACGATAGTTTCTCTCCGCCATGTCGCCAATTTGTCGCCAAAATTATTTTTTCAAGGTGATTTTATGGCATTTTACACGCTCTATCGCCGGAAAAACAAAACGTAGCCGAAAACCCCTTATCTTTTTTCCT
>JAITEW010000023.1 GCA_031281855.1 Treponema sp. | reverse complement strand
TTTTTGCATAGTAAAACACTTCCTGCCTTTCAGACGTCTTAATAGTATAGAAAGAAGTTGCAAGGGAGGAGAATCATGAAACGAATCCTGCGGGCCTATAAAGAGCTTTTGGGTATTTTGTTCGCCGAAAGCCCCTTTGTGGTTATTGGCGTGTTCGCGGCTGCCATATTGAGCGGCGCGCTTACCCCGCTGTCGGTGTGGACCAACAGCCGCATCTTCAACCTGGGCCTGGAGGTGGCGTCAGGGAAGCTGGTTTTCGCCTCGTATATACCCTACCTGGTCCTGTTTGGGGTCCTGGCGCTGCTGCCTGTGATTATCACCGATTTCTTTATTTACAGCTACGTGAGCCCCCGGTGCCAGCTTATTTTAAGGACCGCTTATAAGGGGAAGATGCTGCAGAAACTCAAGAAGCTCAAGTACGAGCACTTTGAGAGCGAAGCCTCCATGGAGATCATCGACAAGGCCTATAACCGGACGGAAAACGCCGCCAGGCATTTGTTCCCCATGTATGTTTTTTGGAACCTGTCATCCCTTGTCGCATCAGGAGGTTTGCTGTATTTGTTCGCCTCTACCCGCTGGTGGCTGCTCTTAACCATTCTGTTGCCCTTCGCCCTGGAAACGTGGCTGTCTGTCAAATATTTTTACAATATTTACGATGAGCTTGAGCATTACTGGAAAAAGGAGCGCCGGTATCACATTCTGGGGGATATGCTCAAGTCCCGGGATTATATAAAAGAAAACCGGCTGTTCAGGTCTTCGGATTATCTTATCGACACCTACCGGGAACGCCTGGCTGCCCGGAACCGGGAGTATGAACAATTTTATTTCAAATACCTGCGCCGGCACTTTACCCGGCGGAACGTTACAAAAATCGCCCAGTTGGGCAACGCCCTGGCGCTGCTTTTTCTCTTTTTAACAGGCGATCTGAGTATTGGCCTTTTGATTGCCCTGACGCTTACTATCTTTAGCGGGCTTTTTGATCAGTTGGGCGGTTCAACCGTTGTTTTCCAGTGGAGCGGTTATCATATCAAAACCTTTGAGTATTACGATAAATACTTTGCCCTTTCGGAGGATACGTACGGCGATGATGAGGAACTGCCTGAAGACTGTTCGATTGAATTTGACAATGTGCGGTTTACCTATCCCGGCACGGAACGGGAAATCCTGAAAGGTCTAAGTTTTACCGTAAGGAGCGGCGAAAAGGTTTCTATTGTCGGGCAAAACGGCGAGGGCAAAACCACTATGGTCAAGCTCCTTTTGGGGCTGTTCCAGCCCGCCAGCGGCGAAATCCGCATCGGCGGCAAACCCCTTTCGGCCTATTCCCCGGAAGCCCGCCGCCGCCTCTTCGGGCCGGTGTTCCAGGATTTTGTCAAATACAGCATTTCTCTGAGTGAAAACGTCGGCGTCGGCGATGTGGACCGGGCCGCCAGTCCGGAAGCGGTATCGGAGGCTATGGACAAGGCCCGGGTGGATTTCGCCGGGGCTCTCAAGGACGGCAGGGATACGCTTCTGGGCAGGGATTTTGAGGACGGCGTGGACCTTTCAGGCGGACAGTGGCAGCGCGTCGCAATCGCCCGGGCTTTCATGGGGGACAAGCCGGTGCTCATCCTGGACGAGCCCACAAGCCAGCTTGACCCTATGGCGGAGAGCCGTATCTATTCTGACTTTGCCGGTATGGCGGCTGGCAGGACCGCGATCTTCATCACCCACCGCCTGGGCAGCACCATGATAACGGACCGCATCCTGGTTATTTCCGAAGGGCGTGTGGTACAAAGCGGGTCCCACGCTGAACTGATAGGCCAGGGGGGGCTTTACGCCGATATGTTCAATTCACAGAAACAGTGGTATGAAAAGACCGCCGGGGAGGCCGATCATGGGGAGTGAAGAAACTGCCGGAATCGAAGACCGGACAAGCGCCATAGAGCGGGAAGTGGAACGGGAACACAAGCCCGGGTTTTCATCACTCCTGCGTATGTGGAAGTACGTGTTTACTTCAACCAGGCTGATTAGCTGCGTTTATCTCGGAGTGTTCATCCTCCTCTCACTGCTGCGCCCGCTCCTGGCCTTTATGTGGGGGGGCTATATCCAAACAGTGGAAAGCCATACGCCCGGCGGCCCCCTCGTTCCGGCAATCGCCCTTATCACCGCTTACTTTGTGATTAACTTTATCGCCGGATTAATCCAGCGCTATGTCATTCCGATGGAAGAAATAGAGCGCCTTGACCTGGTACAGGCGAACCACCAGCAGGAACTCTTACAGTCGAAGATGTTCAAAAAGCTGGCTGCGATTTCCCCGGAATACCTTGAGGTGTCCAAAATAAACGACACCGTGAGGCAGGTGTTTACCTGGGTTACCACGGAATGGGACGGCATGAACCAGGAGTTGATGATGCAGAGCTACATCGTTATCGCCAAGGCGGTGTCGGTGTTTTCCATCGCGGCGTCCCTCTACATCTTTAACCCCTGGCTCTGCCTCATTGTGCTGGTTGCCCCCCTGCCGTCCCTGTGGTCCCTGACGCTGGGAGAAAAACTGCGCTTCGCATTCGCAAAGGACAATACCAAGCTGATCCGGCGGGCTGAATACTTTCAGAACCTCATGCTCTCCCCTGCGGCCAAGGAAATGAAAACCCTGGGGCTTTACGATTTCTTTTACGCCAAGTGGAAAACCCTGGCGGACGAATATGTGATGAAAGAAAAGAAACTGATCCGCGGCCAGACCCTGCTGGGAATCGTGAACTACCTGGTAACCAGCCTTGCCCATATCGGGGGCAATGTGTTCGCGATCATACTGATGACTTCGGGCATGATTACCCTTGGGGCATTAGGGGCGGTGATGAGCCTTGTTTCAACGCTGGTAAGCGATACCGGGGATCTGCTCCAGGCCTTTTCCAAATTCATCATGAAGAAAAACGACGCCGCCAGGTTCTACGATCTTATGGATCTGCCTGAACAGTCCGGGCAGGGCAAGGCCGTTACCGGTAATGCCGCTGTCCGGGATTGCGGCGCTTTCTCAGCACTTGAGGCCAGAAAGCTGAAATACCGCTACCCTCTGACTGAACGCTACGTGCTGGACGGCGTTGATTTGCGTATTAGCAAGGGTGAAAAAGTGGCCCTTGTCGGGGAAAACGGCATGGGTAAAACCACGTTTGTCAAACTCATCACCGGCATCCTCGCCCCGTCCGAAGGGGAACTGCTTGTCAACGGGGTTCCTGTGGAACGCCTCGACACGTCGTCCCGGTACGATCACCTGAGCGCCGTTACCCAGGACCCGGCCAGGTACAACACCTTTACTGCCGGCGACAATGTGTTCCTTGGGGACACCGCCAGGGCCCGGGACGAGGTGGCGATTGACAGGGCCCTGGCCTTTGCGGGCCTTAGGGACCTGGAAAAGGACACGCTCCTGGGCAAGGACATTGGCGGCGCCGATCTTTCAGGCGGCCAGTGGCAGAAGCTGGCCATTGCCCGCGCGGCTTACCGGGACCGGGACTTCATCATCCTTGACGAACCCACGAGCAACCTCGATCCCCTGGCGGAGACCGGCGTGTTCCGGCAGTACATCGCCCTGGCTGCGGACAAGACGGTTATTTTCGTAACCCACCGGATCAGCGTGGCAGCCCTTGCGGACCGTATCATCGTGTTTGCAGGCGGGAAGATCGCCGAAGACGGTTCCCACGAGGCGCTGATGCGCTCCGGCGGCGAGTACGCCCGGCTCTACCGGGAACAGGCCAAGTGGTACAACCGGTAGCGGCTTCCCCGGGTCCCGCGTTTTCTTTCCGTCCAGGGCACACCTTGCCCAAGGGGCAAAAATGCCGCACAATAACGACTGTGAGGTTTTTTTGACAAAGCAACGTAAACCTGCGGGGACGGCCCTTTTCATACTTGCCTTTTTTCTTTTAGCAGCCCGGCTTCCGGCTCAGGATGCGGCGGAGGACGCCGGTTCGTCTCTGGTCTTAAAGCTCGCGGTTATGGGCCCGGGGGATGAGCTTTACTTCTGGTGGGGGCACATCGGCCTCATCATTGAGGATGCCGGAACAGGGGACGCGCGCTTTTACGACTGGGGAATTTTTTCCTTTGAAAACGAAAATTTTTTCGCCAACTTCGCCTTCGGGCGGCTGCTCTATTCCTGCGGGTCCTCACAGGCGGCCAGGAACATCAATTATTATATCGGAAACAACCGGGACATTACCGTCTATACCCTTGATATTCCGGCGGATAAAAAAGAGGAAGTCCGCTCTTTCGCGGAATGGAACGTGCGGCCAGAAAACAGGGACTACTATTACCATCATTTTAAGGATAACTGTTCCACTAGGATTCGGGATATTCTGGACATGGCGACTTCCGGGGCTTTCAAGGCCAGGTACGGCGATGCCCCTGGGCGCTATACCTTAAGGCAGCATGTGCGGCGCCATACCTGGTTCAGCCCTTTTTTCGACTGGATTCTTAATTTCTGGATGGGACAGGATATTGATAAACCCATTACGGTCTGGGACGAGATGTTCCTTCCCGCTGAAGTAGGCGCGCGGATACAGGACTTTTCCTATACCGGCGGTGACGGTGTTGAACGCAGGCTGGTCAGCAGGGTGGAGCGGGTGAATAACGCTGTCGGGAGGCCGCCTGTTCTTGAGGTTCCCAGGAAGCAGTGGCCCAGGGAACTCGCGCTCGGCTGTGTTGTCGCGGTTTTTATGGCGGTCCTTCTTTTCTTTAAGAGCCAGGAAAACCGGGCCGCGGACCTTGTCTGGGCCATAGCGCAGGGATGTCTGGGTTTCTTTTTCGGCGCTGTTGGTACGATCCTCCTTTTTATGATGGCTTTTACCAACCACGACTATACGTATCACAATATCAATATCCTTTATATTAACCCGCTGCTCCTGGCTGCCCTGCCTCTGGGGATACTCTATGCCCTAACGTATTCACCTCAGGAAAAACGCAAATGGGAGCTTATCATTAAGATACTTTGGTCCTATGTCCTGGGCTTTGGGCTTTTGAGCCTCCTGCTAAGGGCGCTTCCCAATATCTGGCAGCAGAACCAGGTAACATTGACCATGGTCCTGCCTTTCGCCGCGGTCCTGAGCCTGCTGCCGGACGGCCTGGCCCGCTTCAGGCGCGAATACCTCTGGCGCTGGCTCAATTAGGTTCAATAGAGTTGTTCAGAAACTTCAGTTTCTGAACAACTTCCGCTAAAAAATGCGGTTTTGCAAGGCTTTAGCCTGAAAAACCGCAAGACTTGTTCGATAACCAACCGGGTTATTGAACAAGTCTATTTATCAGGCTGGTCATTTGGTCATTATGGAAGAGATTGCAAAAGAGCAAAAAAAACCCGAATGGATACGGGTCCGTATGCCTTCAGGGGATACCTGGAAACAGGTTCACCTGAGCCTTGCAAAAAACGGCCTCCATACGGTCTGCGACGAGGCCCAATGTCCCAATAAAGGCGAATGCTGGGGCCAGGGTACGGCTACGTTCATGATCATGGGGGATATCTGTACCAGGTCCTGCCGTTTTTGCGCTGTTCATTCAGCCAGGGAAGGCCGGCCTCTCAGGGCAGATGAAGGCGAAGCCCTGGCGCTGTCTGCGGGGGAACTGGGGCTCAAGTACCTGGTCCTTACTTCCGTGGACAGGGACGATCTTCCCGACCGGGGGGCAGGGCATTACGCTTCCTGCATCGCCGCTGTTAAACGAAAAATACCGGGCATAAAGGTGGAAGCCCTTACGCCTGATTATACTGAGGCGGAGCTTTCCGTCATTGCCCCCGCAAGCCCGCATGTGCTGGCCCACAATGTGGAAACTGTCCGCTCGCTTCAGCATGTGCGGGACCGCCGTGCGGGTTTTGACAGCAGCCTTGAAACGCTGCGGGCAGCCAAACGCCTGGGGCTGCGTTTGACCAAATCGAGCCTGCTCCTGGGGCTGGGAGAAAACCCCGGCGAAGTCCTCTCTGCAATGGACGAACTCAGGGCCGCGGAAGTGGACATTCTGGTCCTGGGCCAGTACCTGCGGCCTTCTGCCAGGCAGATTCCCGTAGCCGCCTACATCCACCCCGATGAATTCGCCCGGTACGCCGAAGAAGCCCGCAAGCGGGGTTTCAAAAGCGTGATTTCCGCCCCTCTGGCCAGGACGAGTTATCACGCCGGAGAAGGGCACGCGGAAGCGGAGGGCGGCCTTGCGGATTGAAGGAACCGGTAAGCCCCGGGGCTGTAAGCTTATCCGCATCAGCGCGGAAATTGATGTCGCCCCTGGTTCAGACCTGAAGGGCGCCTCTCCGGAAGGCGCCGTGATCAGGGCCGTTCAGATCCGGGGGGATTTTTTTGCCAGCCCGGAAGAAAGCTTTGAGCGGTTGGAGCAGGCCCTTGCCGGGACCCCAGTAAGCGGTCTGGCTGCGGCCTTTGACGGCTATGCCGCTAAGGCGGGGATTGAAACCTTCGGCATAAACGGCGCCGGAGTCGCGGCGGTACTGGAAGAGGCGCTCCTCAAGGCGGTTCCATGAAGGGAGATTCTGCGGCAGTCCCCCCTCCCCCCCATCCCTGGCGGCTCCTTACAACAGGGCATCACAACGGATTTTACAACATGGGCCTGGACGAAGCCCTGCTTGAGGCAGTTTCCTCAGGGGCGTCCCTGCCGGTTCTCCGTTTTTACGGCTGGAAGCCCCCGGCGGTTTCGGTCGGGTATTTCCAGGGTCTTGAGGAAGAAGTGGATCTGGAAGCCTGCGCCCGTTACGGCGTGGACGTGGTCCGGCGCATCTCGGGCGGCGGCGCGGTGTTTCACGATCAGGAAATCACTTACAGCCTTATCATGCCTGTAAGCCACGTTCTGGCAGGAACCGGCATCCTCGAATCCTACAGGACCCTGTGTTCAGGTATTACTTCCGCCTTGTCCCGCCTGGGAATCGCCGCCGAATTCGTTCCTATTAACGATATCCTCGCAGGAGGCAGGAAGGTTTCGGGCAACGCCCAGACCAGACGGCAGGGCTGCGTCCTCCAGCACGGCACGGTCCTTCTGGATCTGAATCCTGAACTCATGTTTGAGCTTCTCAAAGTTCCTGAGGAAAAAATGAAGGGAAAGCTCATCAGTGATGTCAAGGCAAGGGTTTCCGGGCTCCGCCCCCTGTTGGGCCGGGACGTTTCGTTTGACGAAGGGATAAACGCCTTGGCCGAAGGTTTTAAGGAACAACTGCGCCTGGATTTTGTTTCCCTTGAAACCGCCCCTTCCCCAGAGGAAGAAGCAAGGGCCCTGACCCTGAGCCGTGATAAATTCGGCTCCCTGAGCTGGCTTAAAAGGCGGTAAAGCTGCTTGCCCTGGTTTTTCCCGGCGGTTATACTTACACTATGCTCCGGCGGCGTCTGCTTTTACTGGTTTTTACGTTTCCTCTTTTCCTGCTTCCTGCCCAGGAGGAACAGCCGGGTACCGGCGCTGCGGGGGATTTCCCTGTTTTTGCACTCCTGGAAGCGGCGGATTCCGGCGGAGGCGGAACCTGGCAGCCCGACTGGCCGCCGGATTTTCCCCCTGACGCCTTCAGGCTGCCTGAGGGGCAAAGAGCGTCTATTACGGTTGCCTTAGGCGAAACGCAGTACCGTATGGACCGGAACGCCGCCGGAGCGCTGTTTCCCTTTCTTCTGGACGGCAAACTGGTTCAGGTCCGCGCGGCTTACAGCGGCGTCTCGCGTATCAGCGAAGCTGCCCTTGAAGGGGCGTCCTTAAAGCTCGAGGTTCTTGAATATGAAGACGACAAGCCTTCGCTTGTCCGGGTGTTCCGGGACGATGTGTATTCCTTTGTTCTCCTGCGGCGCAGGGGCGCTTTTGTTTCTGAATCCTGGTATGATGAAGAGGGTAGGGCACTGTGTTTTTACGAATACCGCCTTTCGGCCGGACCTGATGCGCTGATTACCAGCACAAAGCGCCGTTCGACAGACGGGGATATCGTTACCCTGCGCCACTACGACAGCCGTTATCTTGTTACCGGGATTAACGGGCCAGAAGGGGATTTTTCGGTCCAGTACTACCGTCAGGATTTGCCCCGTTACTGGGAACGGAAACCCCCGGTTGAAACCAGTGAAACTCGTGAAACCGGTGAAACCGCGCAGGCGGAACCGGAAAAGCAGTTTCATTATTCTCTCCAGTGGGACGAAGCGGGGTTGCTGGTCCGTATTTCCGGGACTGCCGGGGACAGCGGTGAATTGGTGGATTCCCGCTATGAATATACGCTGGATGAAAGGGGGAACTGGATCGAAAGGCGGGAATACCGGATGGACCGTAACTTCGGCCTCCTTGCGGCTTCCGGAGGGGCAACGGTAACCAGGGTTCTGGAATACAGGGACAAGGAATGAGCGAATCCGATGAGTGGCGGGACCTCAAATATAGCGAGGTCTTTGAACAGGAACTGCGGGGCCTTGCGCGCCGCTGGGATTCGGATCCTGGCTGTACTATCCGGGATCTTGAGGGAATACTGCAGAACCTCTATATTATGGATGGAGCCGATTGGGCCGGCAGGGGATGCGTTCAGGACGTAACAATGGCGGCGACTATTGCCGCTTACGAGCAGTTTATCGCCCAAAGGGCGTCCGGCGAGAGCCGCAGATTAGAGTTGTTCAGAAACTTCAGTTTCTGAACAACTTCCACTAAAAAACGCGGTTTTGTAAGGCTTTAGCCTGAAAAACCGCAAGACTTGTTCAATAACCAACCGGGTTATTGAACAAGTCCATTATATCATTGAAAGGAGCAGTATATGGAATGGCGTGCTAGCCACATTTTGGTAAAGGATCGTTCACTGGCCGAGGACCTGTTAAAGAAGGTCAAACAAGGCGCCTCATTTGAGTCTTTAGCCCGTGAGTATTCGACGTGCCCCTCTAAGTCATCAGGCGGGGACCTGGGCTGGTTCGGGCCGGGCAAAATGGTCGCGCCTTTTGAGTCGGCTGTGAAACGCCTTTCCCCGGGTTCTGTGGGAGACGTGGTACAGACCCAGTTCGGTTACCATGTCATTAAGTGCACAGGCAGGAAAGACTGATTTTACCCGTTGTTGTCTTGAAAATTTTTGCTTTTCAGGGTGTAATAGGTTTATGGCAGCTAACGATACGGATTTTAAGTCGATAATTAAGCTTGATTCAGAGTTGAACCGGATTCAGGATTTCGATCTCCTGCTGGAACGGATCCTTCTTGAAGCGCGGAAGGTAGTTCACGCCGATGCGGGTTCTATCTATGTCCGGGAAATGATGGATGAAGACGGAACAAAAGTTGAAAAACTGGCGATAAAGTACGCCCAGAACGACACGTTGCAGAAAGATCTGCCGCCTGGGCAAAAATCCGTGTATTCTGTTTTTAAGATACCCATAAACGATAAAACCATTTCCGGCTACTGCGCCTATACCAGGAAGCTGGTAAATGTTACAGACGCCTATAACCTGCCCGAAGGGGTGCCCTATACCTTCGGCCTCAGTTACGACAAAATTTCGGGTTACAAGACCACGTCCATACTCGCCATCCCCCTGGTCGCGGCTGAAGGCAGGCTTTTGGGAGTCATCCAGGTTATCAACGCAAAGGACAAGGACGGCAATGTCATCCCCTTTTCTCAGGACGACGAGTTCCTGATTACCCACTTTGCTTCCAACGCCACTACCGCCCTGGAGCGGGCGCGTATGACCAGGGCTATGATCCTCAGGATGATCCGCATGGCAGAGCTCAGGGACCCGAAAGAAACAGGTACCCATGTTAACCGGGTTGCGGGTTACGCTGTGGAAATATACGATCGCTATGCTTATCATCATAATGTCAGCGTAGAAGAACGGGAAAAATTCCGGGATACCCTTAAAATCGCCGCTATGCTCCATGACGTGGGAAAAGTCGCCATATCCGATACTATCCTGAAAAAACCCGGCCGTTTTACGCCTGAAGAATACCTTATCATGCAGCACCATACCCTTTACGGCGCCGGCCTTTTTGACGATCCCCTGTCGGTGATGGACAGTATCGCCAGGGACATCGCCTTTTGCCACCATGAAAACTGGGACGGCACGGGCTATCCCGGCTGGGTGGACCCGGTCACCGGAAAGGCTTTGAAAACCGGCGCCGACGGCAAACCGCTGGGCAAAAAAGGGGAGGAAATCCCCCTTACAGGCCGCATCGTCGCTGTTGCCGATGTTTTTGACGCCTTGTGTTCCAAACGTGTTTATAAGGAACCCTGGACTGAGGAACAGGTCCTGACAGAGATCCGCACCTTAGGGGGGATTAAATTCGATCCCGAGCTGACGGACATTTTTTTCGAGATCCTTCCCAGTATCAAGCAGATCCAGAACCTTTACCCGGAAGCCCTGGAAAACTGACCTGTCGCGAAGGGTATATGCCGTTCCGGTCTTTTTCTGGGTAAGATGCCGCTTAGATTAGGTCAATCCTGAGGATTTTTCCGTTGAATTTTCTTTGTTTTTCCTGCCACTTTAATCTCCTCATCCTTTAATCTCTTTGTTGAAATTGCGCTTAGTATTTTCCTCCTGAACTTCAGCCCGGCCATACCTGCCAGGGCGGTTGCCAGAAAGAACGATAAAAACATAACCCAATTACCCTGGATCATGGAATCCCCCATGACAGCGGTGGTAAGGATGGCCGGGATACGGGCAAAAACCGAGACTGCCGTAAAGGTGTGGAGTTGGAGGCCGCTTAAAGGCGCAAACCAGGTGAGCATGTCCTTAGGCGTCCCGGGAATAAGGAAAACAATAAAAACCGCCCTCGCGGCCCGGTCTGAATCGCCGAGGAATTTCCAGGACCGGATATTTTCTTCCCCAAAGAAGCGCCGTATCAGCGGAAGGCCGAATTTTTTTACCGTCAGAAAGACCGCCGAAGAAGCGATGATGCAACCCAGGACGCAGATAGCGGTTCCTCCAAGGGCGCCGTAAGCGGCGCCGGCGATAAGTTCCACAGGCCCTCCGGGAATAACTGCCAGGATAATCTGAACTATCTGAAGCCCCAGAAGAACCGCTACGCCTTTAATCCCAAGGCCGGTTACCCAGGCGCTGAACTGTTCACGGTAAACAGGATCCCCGAGATCCCTGATAAAAGGCCAGAAGACGACCGTAAGGGCTATGGCGGCAGCGGCGAAGACAAGAACCAAAATAACAAAGGGCCCCGGTTTTTTCATAGCTTCGCCCCAAAGGCGCTCAAGAAATTCCGCTCCGTAACGGCTTCCAGTTCCTGAGCCGTCCCGCCGGGGCCGCCCTTTCTGAGTTCCGCGGCGGCGTTGAGGATAACAGGAAGGTCGGCCCAGGACGAAAAAGTCTTTCCCCTGAGCGGCTGCCAGGGGGCGTCGGTTTCCAGAAGCAGCCTTTCTGCAGGCAGAGCGGCGCAGCAGCGTTGGGCCTCGCGGTGGTTATTGACAAGCGCTGCGCCGAAAGAGAAAAAAACATTCACCCCCCTGCGGATAAGCGATTCCCCTTCACCCAGGGTCCCGGGCCAGGAATGAAATACCACAGCAGGCAGCTTTTTTAGTTCCCTGGAAAAAGGGAAAATTTTATGCATCGCCCTGCGGACATGGAGTATCAGGGGCAGCCTGTAACGCAGGGCCGTTTCAAGGTGAAGGGCAAAAATTTCGTCCTGGATTTTTTCAGTCTTTCTGAAAGCTTCGTTAAAGAGATCGAAACCCGTCTCACCTACAACTTCAAGCCTGCCTCCGGCGGCAAGGGCGGCCAAAAGCTCCAGCCCTTCACTGACCGCCCCTTTTCCCGGCCCTGTATGTTCAATACTTGCAGGAACCTGGGGATGGACGGCAAAACAGCGTACCAAAGGCGGCGCTCCTGCTGCAGAGGCTTTCAAAGCCATGGATTCAAGGTGCTCAAACTGCTTTAGGTTCCAGGAATTCCCGGCGCAGGCAACGCGGTATTCCAGGCGTTCCGCTTCGGCGCCGGGCAGATGTTCCAGGAGATCGAAAGGATGGCAGTGGGCGTCGGTCATCATCGTTGCTGGAGATACCGTTCTTCTTCGCTGAAAATACAGCCGCAGTACTTCTGCATATAATACCCCTGTTCCCGGGCCCGGCGCTGCCCTTCGCGGAAAAAAGGCCGGAAATCCCGGTACAGGAAGGCTATTCCGTTACGCGCCGCCAGATCTTCGCCTGTCTGCCGTAAAAGCCCGTGGTTCTGATAGGGACTGATAAGAAGGGTTGTCGAAAAAGCCTCGTAGCCTTCCCGGGCCGCCAGAAGGGCGGTTTTTTCCAGCCGCAACTGGTAACAAAAAAGGCAGCGGCCCCCTTTTGCGGGGTCCATGTCCGGTCCTGTTCCGGCAAGAAAGCGGCGGAGGCCGTATTCATCCTCCAGTATAAGTTCCAGCCCCTGTTTTTCCGCCAAAGCCGCCAGGGAATCCCTGCGGGAACGGTACTCCGTAAAAGGGTGAATATTGGGATTGTACCAGAAAAGGCCGGGCCGCAGGCCCTCTTCTCCCAGAACCCGGAGGCATTCCACAGAACAGGGGGCGCAGCAGGTGTGAAGCAGCAATCTCATAATAATATAGTATTAGTATACCGCGCAGGGCGCAATACGAAAATGTACCGGCTTTCAAAACTTTATTTGCAATTTCCGTATGAGAGGTTTACAATGAAGTAGGAGTATAATATGAACAAAAGTATCGGCCTTTTGCTTGTGAACATTTCCGTAGCCCTTTACCTTTTCGCTACAGGAATCCTGGGCCTTTCAGGAAAGAGCTGGTTCAAAGAAGGGGAAATCCGCCGTGCAGTAACCGGAATTTTCAGGGGCGATATAGCGGAAATCCTTATTGTCGTTCTGGCGGTTTTTGCTATCGCCGCAGGGGTATTCATACTCCTCAGGCTTTTCGGCATAGAGATTGCCATAACCGAGCTTCTGCTCGTCATCCTCGCCATTGTCTGGGTAGTCTTTATCATCCTTATTGATATTATTTATCCCCTTAACCACAGAGGCGCTAATTTCATCGACTGGCTCAGGAGCATCGGCTCCCACCTGATGGTCCTGGGCGGCATAGCCCTGGCTACCGAACGTTTCGGAGGCTAACGCTCCCGCCAGCCAGGCCCGGAGGAGACCCCTTCCACCTGGAGGCTAAACTCGACCCGCATTTTGCGTGAACTACCGGGAGCGGGGGAACTTACCCGGCCAAGAATGGTATTGTCCACCCCGATAACCGCCAGTTCCCCGGGAACCGCGATGGACAGCTTAGTTTTATCTTAATAGAGATA